>NZ_KI912266.1:8114115-8190446 GCF_000235425.2 Pseudofrankia saprophytica | reverse complement strand
CGCGCACCCGCGCGCCGCCGCCGCCACAGGCCGAAGCCGGCGAGGGCGCCCAGTCCGGCGCCGCCGAGAGGGAGGGCGACGTCGCCAGCGTGCCCGCCGGTGGGCTGGCTGCCGCCGAGTCCCGTGTCCACGCCGCCGCGCGGCTGGACCGGAGCGGCCGCCCCGGGAGCGGTGGGCAGCGGACCGGTGATGATCTGCTCCGGGGTGCCGTCGTGCGCGGGGATCCTGGTGATGGCGACGGGGACGGACGGGTCGGCGGCGGCGGGTGCCTGCGGCAGCGCGCGGCCGTCGCCGGGGACGGGGGCGGGAGCGGACACGGGAGCGGACGCGCGCGGCGACGGCGTCGCGGCGCTGGCCGCCGCCACCGGCAGCGCGACACCGCCGGCGACGGCGCCGACGAACGTGACCGTGAGCGCCGAGGTGGTGAGCAGCCGTCGAGCGGTCCGGGTCGGACGGGTAGGAGCGTTCATCGTTGGGCTGCCTCGATCCTGTCGGTGGCATCCGGGCCAGGCACGGGCCTGGCGGATGGCGGTTACCGGCCGGTGTCGATCGCCCGGCCTGGACCGAGCCTGTCGGCGGTGGGTGGGGTGACTGTGAGACGACGGTGAGAGGCCTCTCACGCGCGGTGCGTCCTCGACCGAGCGCGGGCCGGGTGCTGTCGTCGGGCTCGCCTACCATGGCGGTCATGGCGGATCAGCCGGGCACGCTTGGGTCGGTGGCCGGCGACCGGGCGGTGCCGGAGCTGGAGGCCCGAACGGCGACCTGGCGGATCGGGCTGGCGACGTTGGGGCTGCTGGCGGTCATCGGTGGCCTCGCAGCCGCGGTCGTGTCCGCCTCCGGCGAGCCCCGTCCTCCGGACCTGGGCGGGCCGATTCTGGCCAGGGGAGCGGTGACCACGTCCGCGCCGACGCCCTCCGCCGACTCCTCCCCGCCGCCCGAGCTGCCGGTGGTGACCTATCAGCGGTCCGGCGACGGGGGCGAGGTCAGGGTGAGCGCGGCGCCGGTCCCCGTCCGCCCGGTGCCACTGCCGGTCGCCTCCGAGGCGGCCAGCGCGAGGACGCCGCGGACGACGGCGCCCGAGCCGGCCGCGCGTACGGCGCAGCCCGCGCCGTCGCTGCCGGCCCAGGAGTCCACGCCCTAAGCACCAGGTCCATGCCCTGGGCGTCCCGCCGCGGGCGCTCGGCGGATGAGAGCCTTCTCATCGTGTCCTCATCCGTGGCTTCGGCGGTGTCGGGACGCTCCAGTGCATGGTGCCCGGGTGGCCGAGGGCCCGCAGGCTGGCGAGCGGTCTGGTGAGGATCCGTGCCGTGACCGGGTCCGCGCGGCTGCGCATCCTCGGCTGGCAGCTGCTTCTCGTGGCGCTGGCGTTGGCCGGGTCGGTGCTGGCCGCCCGCCAGGTGCTGCTCGCGCGGGTCGACGAGCGGGTGGACCAGGGCCTGGCCAAGGAGGTCAGCGAGCTGCGCCGGTTCGTCGACAAGAGCGTCGACCCGGCCACCGAGCGGTCGCAGTTCGCCGACGTGCGTGCCCTGCTGGAGACCTACCTGGAGCGGGCGATCCCGGACCGCAACCAGACGATGCTCGCGCTCGTGAACGGCGACCCCACCTACCGGAGCGCCGAGACGCCGCCATACCGGCTCGACGGCGACCGGGCGGCGATCGACGCGTTCGTGTCCTCCACCTCGGCCGGCCAGCCGCACTACGGGCGGGTCGCGACGCCGGCTGGCGCGGTGCGCTACGTCGCGGTACCGGTGAGCGTCCAGGGCCATCCCGAGCGGGGCGTCTTCGTGTCGGCAGTGTTCGTCGACCGGGAACGGGCCGAGGTGGACGAGGTGGTCCGGGTGCTCGGCGTCGTCGGGTTCGGCGCGCTGGCGGTCGCCGGCGCCGCCGGGTGGATGGTCGCGGGACGGGTGCTCGCCCCGGTGCGGATGGTCCGCCGGACCGCTCAGACGATCACGGAGACGGACCTGTCGCGCCGCATCCCGGTCGGCGGTCGGTGGGGTGTCCGCCGGCCGGGTCGGGTCGCGGCCGGCGCCGGTCGGGACGGTCGGGACGGTCGGGACGAGATCACGGAGCTGGCGCGGACGTTCAACGGCATGCTGGATCGCCTGGAGCAGGCGTTCGCGACTCAGCGCGCCTTCGTCGACGACGCCGGCCACGAGCTGCGCACTCCGATCACCATCATCCGTGGGCATCTGGAACTGCTCGGCGACGACCCGGACGAGCGGGCCGAGACCATCCCCCTCGTCCTCGACGAGCTCGACCGGATGAGCAGGATGGTCGACGACCTGCTGGTGCTCGCGAAGGCGGAGCAGCCCGACTTCCTGCGCCGCCAACCGGTGGATCTCGCCGTGTTCACCACGGACCTGTTCGTGAAGGCGCGGGCACTGGCGCCGCGCGCGTGGCGGCTGGAGGGGGTCGGCGACGGCCGCCTGCTCGCCGACCGGCAGCGGCTGACGCAGGCGCTGCTGCAGCTCGCGCAGAACGCGACCCAGCAAACCGGGGCCGGCGGCGCGATCGGGATCGGCTCGGCCGTCGACGACGACATCGCGCGCTTCTGGGTGACCGACTCTGGTCCCGGCGTGGCCCCGGCCGACCGGGCGCGCATCTTCGAACGCTTCGCCCGTGGTGTTCCCACACGGCCACCGTCGGCTGCCGGCGGCGGCGCGGGACTCGGTCTCGCGATCGTGCGGGCGATCGCGACGGCGCATGGCGGTGCCGTCCGGGTGAGTGGTGAGCCCGGCGAGGGCGCGACCTTCATCCTGGAGCTGAGCCTGCTGGATCAGGGTCTTCGCGACCACGAGCCGCGTCGTCCCGCGTTACGCGAACCCGAACCGGACGGCGGGGAACCGGGCGGCGCCCGATCGGGTGGACACGGATCGGGCGGTCTCAGATCGGGCGGTCCCGAACCAGACAGGGGGTGGGCATGACGAATCGAGTGCTCATAGCCGAGGACGAGCACCGGATCGCCTCTTTCATTTCGAAGGGCCTGCGTTCCAACGGTTTCGTCCCGACATGCGTGAGCGATGGCCAGTCAGCGCTGGAGGTGGCCCTCTCCGGTGAGGTTGACCTGCTCGTCCTCGACATCGGCCTGCCAGACCTGGATGGATTCACGGTGCTGCGCCGGCTGCGCTCCGCCGGTTCGCGGCTCCCGGTGGTCGTGCTCACCGCCCGCGATGGTGTGCGGGACACGGTCGCCGCCCTCGAGGGCGGGGCCGACGACTACATGAGCAAGCCGTTCCGGTTCGAGGAGCTGCTCGCCCGCGTCCGGCTGCGGCTGCGACCCGAGCGGTCCGCGGCCGAGCAGACCGTGCTGCGCAGCGGCGGCCTCGCCCTGGACCTGCGCACCCGCAGGGCGCACGTCGGCGACCGGGCCGTCGACCTGACCGCGCGCGAGTTCGTCCTGGCCGAGACGTTCCTGCGCCACCCCGGCCAGGTGCTCGCCCGCGAGCAGCTGCTCTCCGCCGTCTGGGGCTACGACTACGACCCCGGCAGCAACATCGTCGACGTCTACGTCGGCTACCTGCGACGCAAGCTGGGCGCCACCCGCATCACGACGGTCCGAGGCATGGGCTACCGCCTGGAAGCCGGGACCGCGCCTGGCGTCGACACGGCCAGGGTCACGACGTGAACATCCGGACCGGTGCCGCGCGGTGGCGCTCGGCGAGCAGGTCGAGGCGGACGGCCGACGGGGCGGGAAGCAGGTCAGGCCGGCCCATGGCCATCGCGGCCTCGGCGGCGGCGGTGGCCTCGGCGGCGGTGGCCTCCATGGCGTCTGCGAGCTTGGCCTGCAGGCCGGTGACGGCGAGCGGATCGAGGCCGAGCAGCCGGGTGGCGGCCGAGGCGGGACCGCCGACCGCGCCGTAAGCGGCGGCGAGCGCCGCGTCCGCCGGCTCGAGCCCGGCCGCGGCGGCGACCACGCCCAGCGCGATCGGATGGTGGGGGGCGGGTGCCTGCCTGGCTCCCGTGGCCGAACCCCCAGCGTTGGGCGGGAAGATCCGCGACAGGTCCCAGGCGGCTCTGCCCGCGCGCAGCAGCGTCCGCCCCTGGGCCCGGCTCGCGTCCCGCTGGGCCGGCGACGGGGTACGGGCGTCGAGCTCGGCGTCCAGCGCGGCGAGCCGGGCCGCGCGCTCCTGTCCGGCCGCCGGGGTGTCCGGGGCTCCCGCCAGTTCGCCGACCTCCGCGGCCAGGATCTCCGCGGCCGGGGCCTCCGCGGCGGGGGCCGCGGTGTCGATCCGGCAGGTCCAGCAGGCCGCGGCGGCGAACGACGCGGCCACCAGGCCGGTGGTGCCGAGCCGGCCCAGCAGGAACGCGGCCAGGTCGTCCAGGCCGGTCACACCGCCGTCCACGACGGCCGCCTCGACTCCGCCGGAGTGCGCGTGCCCGCCGGCCGGCAGCCGTCCGTCCGCCAGCACGAGCAGGGCGGCGCGCGCCGCCGGCCGTCGCTCGCCTGACATTCCTGTGATCACGGCCCCTCCGATGCACTAACGTCGCCGCCGGCTTGGTCAAAGTCCCAAGGAGCTGTAGGTCCCGCGGAGCCGTGGCCCTTCAGGAGCCGCTGCCCCCAGAACCGTCGCCCCTCAGAACGTCTTCCCCAAGGAGGCATCCCGTGCCCACGGCGCCATCCAGCCTCGCGAGCCCGGCCGTCCGTGGCGAGGTGTCGCCGGCCGGCCCGAGCACCGCGGTGGACGCGGCGGACACCGCGCGGCCGCTCGCCCAGCCAATCATCCGGCTCGGCCGCGGGCGGCAGCGGCGGTCCCGTGCCGTGGCCGCCGTGGCCATCGCCGCCGCTCTCGCGATCGGCTCGCTCACCGCCTGCGGGCACAAGCATCCGCCCAAGCCGGCCAACTTCTCCTGCTCCGCCTCCAGCAAGGCGGAATGGTCGGACAAGGAGAAGCGGTGGGTGTGCGTGCCCAAGTCCAGCGGCAGCTCGGGCGGCTCGTCGGGGAAGAAAAAGAAGAGGTAGCGACGCGTCCTCGCGGCGACGGGTTCCGGCTGACCGGGTCCCGGCTGGCCGGGTGACTGGTGATCCGACCTGCGTCGCGGCCGCGGTCACAGCGGCGGGCAACGCGGCGGTAACAGGGGGGACCTAGCGTCCGAGGTTGTCCCTTCGTCGGCGGAGCGACCGCGTCCGCGCCGCGCCGCCGACGAGCACCGAGACGCGGGAGGGCAGCCGCATGCAGACGGCGACCGTGCGGGCTACACCGGCGACCGTGCTGGTCACACCGGCGACGTTCGGTGTGTTCGAGGTCGACTGGGCCGGGATCGACTGGTCGTCGCGTACGCCGGCCTCCGTCGGAGAGCTGCCCGGTCTCGCCGAGATCGAGGACTTCTACCGGTCTTTCGGCTTCGTGCTCCTGCGCGGCCTGGTCGGCGACGAGCTGACCGGCCGGATGGAGACCGAGTGCGCCGCGGTTCAGGACGACGTGCTCGCCGGCGGGCTGCCGGAACGGTACGGGTCGACGAAGTACCTGGATGACGTCGAGAAGATCGAGAAGTTCGTCAACTACGTCGAGCACGTTCAGGAGCTCTCCCCGGCCGTGCTGGCGGCGGCGACCCTGCCGCCGCTGCTCGCGGTGATCCGTCGGCTGATCGGCGACGGTGCCTGGCTCAACTCGTCGGACAAGGCCGGCATCGTCTACCAGGACTCGCGCCCCGGCCGCGAGTCCGGTTACACCCGGATCGGCTGGCACTCCGACTGGCAGGCGATGCCGAGCGTCGACGTCTGGCCGGGGCTCGCGTTCACCTTCCACCTGGACGCGACCAGCCCGGCGAACGGCTTCCTGCGCGTCGTCCCCGGCAGTCACAACTGGGCGACCCCTGCGCCGTACCGCAACGTCAACAACATCGCGGTGCCCGACGACGCCCGGCCCGCCGGCGGCTACACCACCACCCCGGCCCCGGTCACGATGCCGCTCGGCTTCGAGAAGGTGCCTGGGGAGGTCGCCGTCTACGCCGAGCGCGGCGACGTGATCCTGCACGACGGCTACCTGTGGCACTCCGCGTCGCGCGCCACCGACGACGACGGCGTCCGCCGCCACGTCCGCGGCGGCTACTTCGGCGGCGACGAGGCCAACTACCGCCCCCAGTTCCTCAAGAACGCCGCCCGATAGTCCCGCGCGGCCGGCCACTCCGGCCGATGGCCGGGAACCGGGTCGCGGAAGCTCCCGCGCCCTCGACGGGAAGGGGCAAGTCGCCGCTGAGCCGGGCGCGCTAGTAGGTGCAGCTTGGAGCGGCGGGGGCCTGTGGGGCCGCGGTCGTGGGGGCGGGTGCCGGACCTGAGGCGGCGCCGCCCGAGGCGCCGTCGGCTCCCGCCATGACGGGAGCCACGACCTCGGTGAACTCCGAGCCGAGGATGAGATGGATTCCGGTGACGGTCGGGTCGGAGCGCAGGAGGGATCCGGGAACGGCCGCCTGCACCGTGCGCGCGGCGTCCTCCTTGCCCGCGCCGTAAAGCACCCGGGACGAGGTGTAGGTGAGGGACTCGGCGGTGAGGGTGCCGGAGACGTGGAAGCCCTTGTCTGTCAGGTCCTTGGTGACCTGAGCGGCGAGCCCCGACCGATGGGAGCCGTTGTAGACCGCGACGGTCACCTGCGACGGCGGGACCGTGACCGGGCCGGGGGCCGGTTCGGTGGTCGGGGGCGCCGTGTCCTCGACGCCGTCGACGTGTCCGCCCAGCGGGACGACGAGCCGGGCGAGGTCGACCGGGTTGTAGATCTGCACGGAGGTCGCGACGCCGTGCAGCATGATGTTGCCGCTGTTTCCGATCCCGCCCTCGGCCTCGGTGGGCGGGTGTGTCGGCAGCGTCTCCATGTGGATCGAGCCGGCGGCCACGCCGCGCATCTGGGTGGCCAGGTCCCGCAGGTCGTTGATGCTGGTCTTGTCGTCCAGGGTGAGCGCGGACGTGGCCGTCGAGAGCAGGCCCTGCAGCTTGACCGGGTTGGTCAGGACGTCGCCGGTGGTCGCCTTGTGGAACACCGCCCCGATGAACTGCTGCTGGCGCTTGATCCGGTCGATGTCCCCGTTCGGCAGGCCGTGGCGCTGACGGACGAACGCGAGGCCCTGGCTGCCGTTCACGTGGATGGCCTGCCCGGGGCCGCCGCGCCAGCCGCTAATCGGGTCGTTCGTATTGGTGCTGACCCGCGCTCGGCCCGTGTCGTCCTTGAAGTGTTCCTGGAGGCTCGAGGGCAGGACGCAGACATCGACGCCGCCGATCGCGTCCGTGATCGCCTTGAAGCCCTCGAGGTCCATCGAGACGTAGTGGTCGACCCGCATGCTGGTCAGGCTCTCGACCATCTTCACCAGCAGTGACGGCCCGCCGTCGGAGATCGCCGAGTTGAACTTGTCCCTGTGTGCAGGGTGGCTCTTGCCGGCGGAGTCGGTGTACTCGGGGACCAGCACGTACGTGTCACGGGGGAAGGACACCATCGTCGTGGTGCCGTCCTCGGCCAGATGGACCAGGATCGTCGTGTCTGAACGCTGGCCGGGAGCGTTGCCGAACTCCCCGTCCGATCCCGCCCGGCTGTCCGTGCCGACCACCAGGTAGTTCTCCACGCCGCGCTTCTCGTCGGGCCGGTCGTCACCCAGGTCGAGCCCGATCCGGTTGATGTTCCCGTTGGCGTAGGTGTACGTCGCCCAGCCGCCGGCGGTCACCACCAGCACCAGCGCGGACAGCACGCCGAGCAGCCCGCGCAGCGCGCGGCGTCCGCCCCGCGCGCGCCTCGGGCCGAGCCCGTCCCGGCCGTCGTCCGACCGCGGGTCCAGATGGGGAGGAAGCGACGCCCCGGCCAACGCTGCCCGCCTCTCTCGCAGATGCCGCCCGTCCGCGGATCCTGCTCGGCAGGCAGATGATAA
Organism: Pseudofrankia saprophytica; assembly: GCF_000235425.2. Classification (NCBI taxonomy): domain Bacteria; kingdom Bacillati; phylum Actinomycetota; class Actinomycetes; order Frankiales; family Frankiaceae; genus Pseudofrankia; species Pseudofrankia saprophytica. The sequence continues at coordinate 8,182,595 of NZ_KI912266.1, read as the reverse complement.
ATCGCCCTATTTTTACCGGACGACCCACCATGTGCCCAACGCGGCTTCGCGATGGCCGTCGCGGAGCTCTATGCGGGCTGCTCGTGCGTGGTTCTGAGAGGCTGCTGCTCCCGGCGGAGCGTTCACGCTGGCAGAGCGTTCCAACTGGCGGAGCGTTCTCAGAAGAGGAAGTAGCGCTGGGCCATCGGCAGCTCGCGGACGGGGGCGGGCTCGATGGCCTCGCCGTCGATGGTGACGGTGAAGGTGTCCGGGTCCACGCGGATGTCCGGGGTGGCGGTGTTGCCGGGCAGGTCGGCCTTGCCGCGGGAGCGGACGTCGAGGACCGGGACCATCGGGGTCGCGAGCTGGAGCCGCTCGGCCAGGCCGTCCTCGATCGCGGCGGGCGCGACGAAGGTGAGCGACCCGGCGGCGGCGGGGCCGCGAGCGGCGCCGAACATCGGGCGGGGGAGCACCGGCTGCGGGGTCGGGATCGAGGCGTTCGCGTCGCCCATCGCGGCCCAGGCGATGAGCCCGCCCTTGATGACGACGGACGGGCGGACGCCGAAGAACGCCGGCTCGTAGAGCACCAGGTCGGCGAGCTTGCCGGCCTCCACCGAGCCGACCTCGCCCTCCAGGCCATGCGCGACGGCCGGGCAGATCGTGTACTTGGCGACGTAGCGCTGGGCGCGCAGGTTGTCGGCCCGACCGTCACCGGGCAGGGTGCCGCGGCGCTTCTTCATCACGTGCGCGGTCTGCCAGGTGCGCAGGACGACCTCGCCGATCCGGCCCATCGCCTGCGAGTCCGAGCCGATCATCGAGATCGCGCCCATGTCGTGCAGGAAGTCCTCGGCCGCGATCGTCGACGGCCGGATGCGGCTCTCGGCGAACGCCAGGTCCTCGGGGATCGACGGGTTCAGGTGGTGGCAGACCATCAGCATGTCGAGGTGCTCGTCGAGCGTGTTGACGGTGTGCGGACGGGTCGGGTTCGTCGACGAGGGCAGCACGTTGCCGGCCGCGACGACGGTGATGATGTCCGGCGCGTGCCCGCCGCCCGCGCCCTCGGTGTGGTAGGCGTGGATCGCCCGGCCGGCGATCGCGGCCAGCGTGCTCTCGACGTAACCGGCCTCGTTGAGGGTGTCCGAGTGCAGCGCGACCTGCACCCCGGCCGCGTCCGCGACCCGCAGCGAGGCGTCGATCACGGCCGGCGTGGTGCCCCAGTCCTCGTGCAGCTTGAACGCGGCGGCGCCGGCCCGCAGCTGCTCCCAGAGCGACTCCTCGTTCGTGGTGTTGCCCTTGCCGAGCAGGAGGACGTTGACCGGCCAGTCGTCCATCGCCGACAGCATCCTGGCCAGGTTCCAGCCGCCGGGGGTCACCGTCGTCGCCTTGGTGCCCTCGGCCGGGCCGGTGCCGCCGCCGATCAGCGTGGTGATGCCGGCGCCGAGCGCCTCGGGGACCTGCTGCGGGCAGATGAAGTGGACGTGGCAGTCGATCGCGCCGGCCGTCATGATCCTGCCGTTGCCGGCGATGATCTCGGTGCCGGGGCCGATCACCAGGTCCGGGTGCACCCCGTCCATCGTGTCCGGGTTGCCGGCCTTGCCGAGGGCGACGATCCGGCCGTCGCGGACGCCGACGTCGGCCTTCACCACGCCCCAGTGGTCGAGCACGATCGCGCCGGTGATGACCAGGTCCGGCGCCCCCTGGGCACGGGTCGCCCGGGACTGGCCCATCGACTCGCGGATGACCTTGCCACCGCCGAAGACCGCCTCGTCGCCGGTACCTGCCCCGCCGGGCCCGCGGCTGAGGTCGTCGGTGACCTCGATGAACAGGTCGGTGTCGGCGAGCCGGACCCGGTCGCCGACCGTCGGTCCGTACAGCGCGGCATACCGCGACCGGTCCAGCGTGGCCATATCGGACCTCTCTGCTTCTCTACTGCTTCTCTACTTCTCTGCTTCGCTTCTGCTCGTTACGCGGGACGAGACGAACCGGCCAGACCGGGCCCGTCAGGCCGGCGGCGTCGGGGACGCGTCGCGTTCGTCGAGCTTGCCGGCCCACTCGAGACGCAGGCCGGGGACGTCACGCCCGCCGGCCAGCGGTACCAGGGTGACCTCCCGCTCGATCCCGGGCTCGAAGCGGACCGCCGTGCCCGCGGGCACGGCGAGCCGATGTCCCCAGGCGGCCGTCCGGTCGAAGGCGAGCGCCGGGTTCGCGGCGGCGAAGTGGTAGTGCGAGCCGACCTGGACCGGCCGGTCGCCCGCGTTGCGCACCACCAGCGTGACGGTCGGCCGCCCCGGGTTGATCTCGATCAGGTCGTCGTCATGCAGAACCTCGCCGGGAACGATCGGCATCCGCACTCCCTGTGTCGTTCGAGATCCAGCCCCAAGCTTGCTTCGCAACCACGCGGCGCGGAGGTCCGCCTCCGCGGAGACCTGGCGCCGGAGCGAAGCGAAGTGGTTCAGGTAGGGCTCAAGCTCTGAATCGGGTCGGTTCGGTCTGGTGACGTTCAGCGGTGGGCGACCGTGCTGGCGCGGAGGCGCGCCTCGCGGAGGCCCGGCCCACGAGCGAAGCGACGTGGGCCGGGCCGCAGCGAGGTCGCCGGAGCGCCCGTGAGCGGAGGAGGACACCGCGCGGAGGTCCCTCGGGAGCGACGGGGTCCCTGCGGAATCGGCGAAGCCGATTTCGGAGGTCGTGAGTGAGGGGCCGGAGCGCGGTGTCCGGACGGAGCGAACCATGAACACAGTCAGGGGATCGGGTGGTGGACCGTGACGAGCTTGGTGCCGTCGGGGAAGGTCGCCTCGACCTGTACCTCGGCCAGCATCTCCGGGATGCCGTCCAGGACGTCGTCCCTGGTCAGCACGGTGCGGCCGGCGGCCATCAGCTCGGCCACCGTGCGGCCGTCGCGGGCGCCCTCGAGCAGGAAGGAGGTCAGGAGCGCCACGGCTTCCGGATAGTTGAGCCGCAGGCCGCGGGCCCGCCGCTCCCTGGCGAGGTTGGCCGCGACGTGGATCAGCAGCCGTTCCTGTTCATGCGGACTCAGCAGCACGGCGCCAACCTAGGGCCAGCAGATGACGATGGCGTAACACCGATCGTCCGCGCGTCGGGTCGGACCGCCCCGGTGAGCGGAGTGCGCGCCCCCGATTCGCGGGACATTGTCACTTTCCGTCGCCGATTGGGTCGCCTGCTTGCCGTCAGTGTCCACTCGGCGGTTCGCGCCGGTCCGCTTCGGGGCCGCGCGGGCGAGCCAAGTGCGTCACAACCAGGTGGAGTTACCTGCTGTTCACAAAGGGGCGATGGGTGCGATACGCCCGCTTTCTAACGTCCGGAGAACCGCCCGGGTGGGCCGGATGTGCCGGCGGTGGGGATCTACGCCCCGGGGCGATGTGATGGGGGTTCGGTGACGACTGGATTCGATAGGCGGGGCTTCCTGCGGCGTGGCGCGGGTGTCACGGTGGGTGCCGCGGCGCTGGCGGTCGGCGGCAGCAGCCTGCTCGCCGCCTGCGGCGACGACGACGACTCGGGGACGACGGCGGCGGCCACCAGTGGTGGCGCGGCGTCCTTCGGCAAGCTGGACTACCGGCTTTCCTGGATCAAGAACGTCGAGTTCGCCGGCGCGTACATCGCCGACCAGAAGGGCTATTACAAGGCGGCCGGCTTCTCCGCGGTCAACCTGATCGCGGGCGGCCCGAGTGCCACCCCGCAGGACGCCGACGTGGCGACCGGCAAGGCGTTCGTCGGCATCTCCGCGCCGGACATCACGGGTAACGCGATCCTCCAGGGCGCGCCGCTGAGGATCATTGGCGCTCAGTACCAGAAGAACCCGTTCGCGATCATGTCGCTGGCGGACAAGCCGATCAAGACGCCGCAGGACATGATCGGAAAGAAGATCGGCGTGCAGGCGACGAACGAGTCCGTCTGGACCGCGTTCCTCACCGCGAACGGCCTCGACGCGTCGAAGATCGAAAAGGTGCCGGTCGAGTTCGACCCGACGCCGCTCACCACCGGGCAGGTCGACGCCTGGTTCTCCTTCGTCACCAACGAGCCGAACCTGCTCAAGGTGAAGGGCGTCGACACGTTCACGTTCCTGCTCGCGGACTTCAAGTACCCCCTGGTGTCCGAGACCTACATGGTCACCGAGGACACCCTCAAGAACGACAAGGACAAGATCAAGGCCTTCCTGACGGCCGAGATCAAGGGCTGGGCGGACTCGATCCACGACCCGTCCGTGGCCGCGAAGTACGCCGCCGAGATCTACGGCAAGGACCAGGGCCTCGACGCGGCCGAGCAGACGCTGGAGTCGACCGCCCAGAACGAGCTGCTGCTCACCGACGACACCAAGAAGAACGGCCTGTTCACGATCACGCCGACGCTCATCGAAGAGAACATCGCGACGCTGAAGCTGGCCAAGGTGGACATCACCGCCGAGCAGCTGTTCGACACCAGCATCATCGACGAGATCTACAAGGAGAACCCGGCCCTGATCCAGCTGCCGCTCTAGACGGCGGCGGCGATCGGATCTTTTCGTCCGGGCGTCCTTGACGAACTCGACAGGGAGAAATCGAGACCGACATGAGCACCTCCGCCACGCCCACGCCGGAGTCCGCCCTCGACGAGGCGGGAGTCACGCCTGGTAAGGAGACGGCCGGCGTCGCGCCGGCCGCCGCCGAACCGGCCCCGGGGTCCGGGGTGAGCGTGGCGGGCCTGCGCAAGGAGTTCCGCCTTGGCCGCAGGTCGGTAGTCGCCCTGGACAACGTGAACCTGTCCACGACGGAGGGCTCGTTCCTCACCCTGATCGGGCCCTCCGGCTGCGGGAAGTCGACCGTCCTGCGGATCCTCGCCGACCTGGAGGGGCCGACCCAGGGCGAGGTGCTGGTGCACGGCGAGCCGCCGTCGACGGCTCGCCGCAACCACCACCTCGGGATCGCCTTCCAGGACGCGGCTCTGCTGCCGTGGCGGTCGGTGGAGGCGAACATCCGGCTGCCGCTGGAGGTGAGTGGCACCAGGACGAACAAGAAGGTGATCGCCGACCTGATCTCGCTGGTCGGCCTCACCGGCTTCGAGAAGGCGCGCCCGGCGCAGCTGTCCGGCGGCATGCGCCAGCGGGTCGCGATCGCGCGCGCCCTGGTCGTCGAGCCGAAGGTCCTCCTGCTCGACGAGCCGTTCGGTGCCCTGGACGACATGACCCGCCAGCGGCTGAACTTCGAGCTGCTGAGGATCTGGACGGAGCGGGCGACGACGACCCTGCTGGTCACCCACTCCATTCCCGAGGCGGTCATCCTGTCCGACAAGGTCGCCGTGATGAGCCCCCGCCCCGGGCGGATCGCCGCGATCGTCGACATCGACCTGCCGCGCCCGCGCACCCCGGAGATGCTGCGCACCTCGCAGTTCCACGACCTGCACGACCAGCTGTCGAGCCTGCTGTTCTCTGGCCAGGGCGACGACAGCGCGCAGGCAGCGTGACGGCGGTGGTGCGCCGATGACGACGATTCAGGACACGCCGGCCGGAGCGGCCGTCGGCCCGACGGGCGGTGGCCCAGGCCAGCCGGGCGGCGCGGGCAGCGCCCGTTCCGGCGGCGCGCCGTCGTGGCTCGGCGGCCTGATCGGGACCGTCGCCGTGATCGCCCTGTGGTGGATTCTCGCGGTGACCGCGTTCGAGCACGGCGGCGCGGTGCCGACTCCCTGGGAGGTCCTGAAGGACCTGTGGACCGACCGGCATCTGTGGTCGAGCCCGGTCAGCTCGACCGTATGGATCGCGCTCAAGGGATACCTGATCGGCAACGGCCTCGCGATCGGTCTCGCCGTCCTGTGCTTCGGGATCCCGGTCGTCGACCGGATCGTCCTGCAGATCGGGGTCGCGTCGTACTGCCTGCCGATCATCGCGATCGGACCGATCCTCACCACGGTGTTCGACGGCACCACGCCGCAGACGGCGCTCGCCGGGATCTCCGTGTTCTTCACGACGCTGGTCGGCACGCTCGTCGGCCTGCGCTCCGCGGACCAGACGACGCTCGACCTGATCAAGGCCAGCGGCGGCGGGCGTTTCGCCCAGCTGCGTTACGTCCGGCTGCGCGCGGCGCTGCCGAGCACCTTCACCGGGCTGCAGATCGCGCCGCCGGCCGCCCTGCTGGGCGCGATCATCGGCGAGTACCTGGGCGCCGACAAGGGGATCGGGATCACGATGATCGCCTCCCAGCAGGGGTTCAACGTGCCCCGCACCTGGGCGCTCGCGCTCATCGCCTCGGCCATCGCCGGTATCGGGTATGGCATTACCTCGCTGGTCGCCCGGCTGCTCACGCCGTGGGCGCCGCGCGGGAACGTCGGAGGTGCATCGTGACGACGGCCGCCGCCCCGCCCAAGGCCACGACCGAGCCCGCGCCGGCCACGGCCGTCGCGCCCCCGGTTGAGGAACGCGCCCCCAGCTCGATGATCCTCATCACGGCGCTTTCCCGGCTCGGCCGGACCTTCGGGTCCGTGCTCGCCTCGGTCGTCGTGATCCTCGTCCTCTGGTATGCCTTCCTCAAGGTGTTCGACCTCAGCCCACTGGTCGCGAAGTCGCCGAAGGACGTCTACCACTACCTGTTCACCGTCCCCAAGGCGCCGGACAACCGGCACGCGATCTTCGACGCCCTGATGGTGACACTCGGCGACGCGCTGGCCGGCTATATCGCGGGAACGGTCGCCGCCATCGTCGTGGCGGTGCTTTTCGTGTTGTACCGGCCCGTCGAGCAGGCATTCATGCCCGTCGCGATGGTGCTGCGCTCGGTACCGCTGGTCGCGATGACCCCGATCATCACCCTGGTCTTCGGCCGGCATCTCGTGGGCGTCACGGTCATCGCTGGGATCGTGGTGTTCTTCCCCTCCCTGGTGAACATTGTCTTCGGCCTGCGCTCGACGCCACGCGCCGCCGCCGACCTGATTACCGCGTACGGGGGCTCCGAGTTCACGGTGCTGCGCAAGGTGGCCATTCCGAGCGCATTGCCGGCGCTGTTCGCCTCCGCGCGTATCGCCGTCCCGGGCGCCATCATCGGCGCGCTGCTGGCCGAATGGCTGGCCACCGGCAAGGCGCTCGGCTACTACATGCAGCACGCGCAGCAGACCTTCAACTACGGCGGCGTCTGGGCGGCGGTCATCGTCATCACCGCGGTCAGCATCGCCCTCTACGGCGTCGTCGGCATCATCGAGACCGTCGTCCTCGCCCGCTACGGCCCGGCACCGTCCCGCGGAAAGTGACGCCGCTGCATCCCGGTCGTTCCGGGTAGCCGGTCACGTAACCAGCAGGTTTCCGGACTCCCCAGACCACCCGAAAGGGGTGGCCCCGGGCCGTGCGTGAAGCGGCGACGCCCCACCCGCACGCGCCCCGCTCGTTTAGCGGCGGGCCCGCCCGCGCGTGAAGTGACGCGCTTCGTTCCCGCTTCGTTCCCGCCACGTTTGCCGGGGCCGGCGTGCCCCGGTGTGACGGTTGTGTTTCGGCGTACTTAATGCTTGGCAGCAATCGGTGACTGTGCTGTGCTTGCCTGCGACAATGGGGCGGCGGTCGTTCGGGTATGCCGAACGGCCGGACCCCCGGCGTCGAGCTTCGCTCGACCCCCTCAGCGGAGGTGAGCGTGTCGACTCCTCGGGGGTTGGCGGCTGGATGGCCGGGCTCGGGCCTCGTCGTGGGGCCCGCCCCGGTGCCAGGCGCGGTGGTGGGCGCCCAACCAGCGCCCGGAGCGCCCGGTGTCGTCGGCGGGCAGGGGCTGGTGCCGAGCGGCGGGGAGCGGGCCCGGCTGCGCCGGGTCGCCGTCGGCGAGGAGGACGCCGACCTGCTGGTCCACAGCGGGACCGTCGTCGTCGTGCAGACGGGCGAGCTGCTGCATCGGGACGTCGCGATCGTCGGCCGGTTCATCGCCGCCGTGACCAAGCCGGGCGCGATCGCCGGCCGGCGATCGCTCGACGCCTCGGGCCGCTACCTGCTCCCGGCCTTCGTCGACGCCCGCGTCCGGCCGGAGCGGACGCTGCTGATGCCGGGCGAGGCGGCCCGGCTGCTGGTGCCGCGCGGCACGGTGACCGTGTTGACCGACCCGTCCGGGCTCGCCGCGCGCTGCGGCCCACGCGGCGTGGGGCTCGCCACCGCGACCGGTACGCCGTTGCGCGCGCTGGCGCGCCGTCCCGGCCCCCCCGGGCGCACCGGGCCCACCCCCGCGGACCTGCTGCCGGGGGAGCGCCCCGGCACGCACCGCACGCTCGCCGACCTGGTCGGCTACGGCCAGCTTGCCTGTGCCGTGCGGCGCGCGGTGGTGGCGGGCATGCCCCCAGCGGAGGCGGTGCGCCGGGCGACCCTCGCGCCCGCCCGTTGGCACGGTCTCGACCACGTGCTCGGCGCCATCACCCCGTCGCACCTGGCCGACCTGCTCATCGTCTCCGAGATCGGCGGCCTCGAGCCGCCCGACCTGGTCGTCGCGGGCGGGCGGATCGCCGCTGGCCAGGGCCGGCCGCTGTTCGACAACTCTGACGTGGTGCCCGGCTGGGCCGTGGACAGCGTGCGCCTGCCGGCGAACCTGCACGTCGGCTCGTTCGCGGCGGCGCGCTGGCCCGGTCATCCCGCGCCGCTGCCACTCGCGGTGGAGATCGTGTCGCCGCTGTCCGCACCGGTGATCTCGCAGCGGTCGGCCGGCCTGCCCGGTCTGCTGCCGGGGCTGCCCGTCGTGCCCGGGGCACCGGGGATCGCCCCCGCGATTCCCGAATGGCAGCCCGCGACGGTGCTGCCCGTCGGTGAGCCGTCCGCGCGGCACGTGCGGTTCGAACCGACGGTACGGGACGGCCTGATCGCCGCCGACCCCGAGCACGACCTGCTCAAGGTGGCCCTCGTCGACCGGTCAGGCGCCCATGAGCCGGTGCGCGTGGGCCTGGTGCGCGGCGTCGGGCTCACCAGCGGCGCCGTCGGCGTCACCATCACCGAGCCGCCCGGCGACCTGCTGCTCGTCGGCGCGAACGACGCCGACCTGCTCACCGCCGCGCGGGCGCTGGAGGGCATGGGCGGCGGTTTCGTCGTCGTCGACCGCGGCTGGGTGCAGGCGGCCTGCCCGCTGCCGGTGGGCGGCGTCGTGAGCGACGCGCCCTGGGAGGCGGTCGACGGCCAGCTGGCCGCGGCCGACGCGGCCGCCATGGCGATCGGCTGCCGGCTGACCGCCCCGCTGCAGACCCTCGCCGACCTCGGCGAAGCCCTGTACGTCCAGCCCTGACGCGGGGAAGTTCTCGTCAGCTGGCGGCTTCGGCCGGTGGCTTGCCGTCGGCGGGCACCGCCGGGGGCGAGGAAGCGGCCGAGCCGGCCGCCGCCGGCTCGCGCGCGGGTGACTCCGCCGCGGCGACGGCTTCGGCGGACTCGCGCAGCGCCCGCTCGGTGTACTCGGACAGCGACCAGGAACGCCGTGGGGTCGACGCGTCCCGGATGTCCACCAGGCCGGCCCGCACCATCCGGAACAGCGCCCGGCGCGCCTCCGTCTTGGAGACGGCGAGCATCTGGGCGACGTCCTCGGTCCGCAGCCGGGACTGCCGGCGCAGCCGGGTGATGATCTGCAGCTCCGGCAGTGACAGCGGCCGGCCGCCGAGCTCGTGGCTGAGCACGAATCGGGCGAAGCCCAGGTCGGGGCGCCCGCCGGGGAGCACGACGACGACCGCGTGCTCACCGCTGCGGCCGTGGTCGGGCGGGGCGTGCCCGTGCCGCAGCTGCTCGCGCCAGATGTGGCTGACGCCCCGGCCGGTGCGCGTGACGATGCCGGCCCGGCGGAACGCGTCCGCGAGCAGCGGGTTGCGCGGGCTCGGCGGGGCGCTCAGCAGGCTCTCGACGGTGATCCCGGCCGGCAGCCCTGACGGGTTGGAGACGACGATCTGGTCGGCCGACCACTGCACGTGCACCGCGCCGGGGGCCGTGTAGTCGCGGTGGATCAGCGCGTTGGCCAGCGCCTCGCGAAACGCGCTCTCCGAGTACACCGGCACGCGCATCCGGACCAGGTCGAAGCGCACCTCCCGCATGGGGTTCAGCGCGCGGAACCGGGCCAGGAACTCCTCGACGAGCCGGAGCAGGGGCCAGCGCAGGAACACGTTCGTGCCGGTCGCCAGCCCGTCGATCCGGTCGAAGACCTGGATCGCGGCCTCGTGGGTGGGCGCGAAGCGGCGCAGCGACTCGGGCCGGCCGAACAGCAGCAGGCCCGCGAGCAGGATCTCCACCCGCTCGGGGCCCGCGTCGTCGCCTGCGGCCGCGTCGCCGGCCTCGGCCTCGGCCTCGGGGCCAGCGGCCTCGAGGTCAGCGGCGCTGGGCACGGTGCGCACGACGCCGAGCTCCCGTGCGAGCGCGAGGTCGTCGAGCAGAGCGAGCCGCTCGTCGGCCTTCTCCCGGTAGGCGCCGACGAGGCGGCGCAGCCGATCGAACTCGACCGGGTCGAGGTCGTCCCAGCCGGCGCCGGGCACCACCCGCCCGGTCACGTCGATCGTGCCGGTCACCGGCACGCGTCCCTCAGGACCATGACTCCCAGACCCCTGGCTTCCGGGCCCGCGGCCGGGCGTGTCGCCCTCAGCGCTTCGCACGGCAATATCGTAAGGACGATCAGTGGCGCGCGCGGCGCTTCCGCGCTGTCGGGTAGCGGCTACTGGCTGGACCGGCCCCAACGCGCCCCGGCACAGGTCCGTGGGGCGCGCCGGTGCCCGACGGGCTGGCGCCGCGCGCCAGCCTCAGCGGCCGGCGCGGGTGGGTGGGCGGCGCGGTGCCCTGGTGTGGCGGCCGTCGGGGTCGGCGGCGCTCGTGCCGGGGCGGCGGGAGTAACGGCCCGCTCGGGTGACGAAGGCGGCCAGCACCCGGCGCAGGGCCACCCCGGCGGCGTCGGCGCGGATGCTGACCTCCTCGGCCAGCTCCCCGTCGCCGCTGATCAGCGGCAGGCCGTCCAGGGTGAACTTCTCCTGCAGCGCCAGGTCCTCGTCCAGGATCTCCTGCTCGAAGCGGGCGGCGTCGCGCAGGCGTCCCGCGTCGCCGCCGAGGTCGTCGCGCAACAGCCGGGTGTAGACCCTGGTCGCGCCCTCGTCCTCGGGCTGCAGGCAGAAGTGGATCGCGCTGGTGATCCCGGCGTCCGGGTACTCGAGGCGCAGCCGCAGCATGAACGGCGGGCGGAACACATAGGTGGACACGCGCCGCTGCACGAGCGGCCGGATCCCGGCGGCCACCCCGGGATCCTCGGGGTTGGCGACCTCCTGCTCCAGGGTGACGCAGAAGCCGTCCCCGTCCGCGTCGACGCGGTACGGCGGCACGACCATGTCCTCGCCCGCGCCGATCGTGCCGGCGTGCACGAACGGGAAGTGCGCGGTGTCGAGGAAGTTGTCGGCGAGCAGGCCGGCGGCGGCGGTGGTGCGCGACGGCTCCAGCGAGATCGAGTCGAAGGCGTCGTCCGCGTCCTCCGGCAGCTCCATGATCTCCGAGAACGGCTCGTCCGGAGCCACCCAGACCAGGCCGTACCGCTCGGTCACACCCCAGGCGGCCGTGGCGCGGGCACGGCGCGGAGCGGGCACCCCGGGACCGAGCGCGGGCACCGCGACGCAGTCGCCGCCGGCGGCGAACCGCCAGCCGTGGTACGGGCAGACGAGCGTCTCGCCGTCGACCCGGCCGGCGGACAGCGGCGCGAGCCGGTGTGGGCAGCGGTCCTCGAAGGCGGTGACGGCGCCGTCGAGCCGGGCGAGCACCCAGGGCTCACCGAGCAGGCGCACCCCGAGCGGCTGGTCGCCGAGCTCGGTGGAGAGGGCTACGGGGTGCCAGCCGTGCCGCAGCGCCGGGTCCGTGTTCGTCAGACGGCGTGACACACCCACCTGCCTCCCTGCCCCCGTGATCGTCATCGCTGTCCGGTCGCCTGCGCCGGGTCGTCGGCCGGGTGGGCGGTCCTTCCGCACATCATCCACGCTCCCGGGCCTCGCCGAGGCTTAACCGACGTTCAGTGACGTAACACGCTGTGAGCATTCCCGGCCGTCCCCGGCGCCCGCGCTCGGGCGCCGGCCTGAACACGTCCGTAACCTGCGGGTCCTATCGTCGACGGTCGAACGGCTCGCGCAGATAGGCGGCGTTCGCGCCGCTCGCGCTGGTCAGGGCCCTGTACCCGGTGTCGGCGGCTGTGCCCAGCCACCGGCTGCCGGTGGCCTGAACCTTGCGCATGCTTACGGAGAGCGACAGGCGGGAGGGCTGGCCAGGTGACAGGCAGCACGGCCGCGCTGCACAGGCCGGGCACGGTGGGGGAGGCGGTCCGGATGCTCGCCGAGGTCGGCGACGCGGAGCTGCTCGCGGGCGGCACGGACCTGGTACCGGCGATGCGCGCCGGCACGCGCCGGCCGCGCGCGATCGTGGCGCTGCGCCGCGTCGTCGAGCTGCGCGCCCGGGGCGTCGGCGCGGACGTGCTCACCATCGGCGCCGGGGTGACCTACGCCGAGCTCGCCGACTGGGCTCCCGCGCCCGGGCTCGCCGCGACCGCCAGGGCGGTCGGCTCGGCCCAGATCCGCAACGCCGGCACGGTCGGTGGGGCGCTCGGCTCGGCGAACCCGCGTGGCGACCTGCTCACCTTCCTGACCGCCGCCGGCGCGGACGTGCTGACCTGCTCGGCGCGCCGCGGCCCGCGCGCCACGCCGCTGGGCAGCTTCCTCGCCAGCACCCGGGCACCCGGCCGCGGTGAGCTGGTGACCGCGATCCGCGTCCCGCGCCCCCGAGGACCGCAGGCCTTCCTCAAGATCGGCGGCCGGCAGGCGGCCTATCCGACGCTGGTCTCCTGCGCGCTGGTCGTGGACCAGACCAGCGGTCAGGTCGGCTGCGCCGTCGGTGGCGTCGCCGCGACGCCGCTGCGCGCCACCGAGGCCGAGAGCTTCGCGACGGCCGAGATCGACTGGACGTCCCCCGCAGGGACGTCTCCGGGAGGAACGCCGCCCGGAGGGGGCGACGCGGCGCGGGCCGCCGTCGCGCGCCGCTTCGGCGCGCTGGTCGCCGACGCGGCCCGCGGCGCGGCGGCTCAGCTGCCGGAGGGGCCGCGAGACCCGGCGGCATACCGCTGGCACGCGGTCGGGGTGCTGGCAGAGCGGGCGCTCGCCCGCTGCCTGGCCTCCGGAGACGACCAGCGGCCTGGCACGCCGGCCGAAGGAGGAGCGAAAATGCCGCACCTTCGCTCCTGCGGGGGCGATCAGGGGCCTGGCGGGTCGGCGAGGGGACGGAGCCGGTGAGGGCCGTGGGGACGGACGAGGACGGCGGTCCCGGCGGGGGCGTGCCTGCCCGCCGGGTGCTCGACCGAGGGAGCGCGGGCCGCCGCGGCGATGCCATCGGCTACACCGACGAGGCCACCGAGGCCGGCCCGGTCACCCGGCCGTACCGCCTGCACGTCGACGGCCGGCTGCGCACCGTGACGGGCTCCTGGCTCGGCGACTCCCTGCTGACCGTGCTGCGCGAGCGGCTCGGGATCACCAGCGTCAAGGACGGCTGCGAGCAGGGGCGCTGCGGGTCCTGCTCGGTGCTGCTCGACGGCCGGCTGGTCGCCGCCTGCGCGACGCTCGCCGCCGACGCCGTCGACGCGAGGGTGACGACGCTCGCCGGCCTGCCGGCCGATGGGCTGGCCCCCGCCGTGCGGGCGGCCTTCCTGCGCCATGGCGCGGTGCAGTGCGGCTTCTGCACGCCCGGCTTCGTCGTCGCCGTCACCGACCTGCTGGGCAGGTGTCCGGAGGCGGACGAGGACGAGCTGCGCGAGGCCCTGGCCGGCAACATCTGCCGCTGCACCGGCTACGGCCGGATCATCGCCGCCGTCAGGGCCGTCCAGGCAGAGCTGGCGGCAGGCGCGGCAGGCGCGGCGGACGCGGCGGACGCGGCGGACGCGGCGGACGCGGCGGGCCAGGGCGGCGGTCGCGCCGCCGGCCGCTCGGACGCTGATCGCGCGGGAGAGCGATGAGCATCGCACCGCCGCCGCCGCCGGGGCGGGGCGGGATCGGGCGGTCGACCCTGCGCCCGGACGGGCCGGCCAAGGTGACGGGCACTTTCCCCTACGCCGGGGACCTAGCGTTGCCCGGCATGCTGCATGCCCGCACGCTGCGCAGCCCGCACGCGCGCGCCAGGATCCGTGCCGTCGACACCTCGGCCGCGCTGCGGATCCCCGGCGTCGTCGCCGTCGTGACCGCGGCCGACGTCCCCGGGGTCGCCACCTTCGGGCTGATCGGACCCGACCAGCCGGTGTTCGCCGCCACCGAGGCCCGCTACGCCGGCGAACCGGTCGCGGCCGTGGCCGCCGTCGACGCCCGCTGCGCCCGGCGCGCGCTCGCGGCGATCCAGGTCGACTACGAGCCGCTGTCACCGGTCACCGACCCGGAGCTGGCGATCGCGCCCGGCGCCGAGCCGCTGCATCCGGGCAGCCCCGGCTACGGACCGGGCGCCCCGTTCAGCGACCCCGGCCACCCCAACCTCTACCGGCAGATCGACATCCGCCACGGCGAGACCCCCGACCTCGTCGGCGAGGTCGTCGTCGAGGACACGTACGTCTTCGGCATGCAGGACCAGGCTTTCCTCGCCCCGGAGGCCGCGCTGGTCACGCCCGCCGCCGACGGCGGCGTCGACATGGCCGTCGCCACCCAGTGGCTGCACTCGGACCAGGAGCAGATCGCCGCCTGCCTCGGGCTGCCGGAGGAGCTGGTCCGGCTCACGCTGGCCGGTGTCGGCGGCGCGTTCGGCGGGCGCGAGGACGTCACCCTGCAGGTCCACGGCGCGCTGCTGGCGCTGGCCACCGGGGCGCCGGTGCGGATCGCCTACGACCGCGTCGAGAGCTTCCTCGGCCACCCGCACCGCCACCCGGCCCGGATGTGGTTCCGGCACTCGGCGACCCGGGATGGCGACCTGGTCGCCGTCCAGGCCCGGGTCATCCTGGACGGCGGGGCGTACGCGTCCAGCTCGCGAGCCGTGATCTCGAACGCGGTCACCCACGCCGCCGGGCCCTACCGGGTGCCGAACGCCCACCTCTACGGCGCCTCCGTCCGGACGAACAACCCGCCGTGCGGGGCGATGCGCGGCTTCGGCGTGCCGCAGGTGACCTTCGGGCATGAGGCGCAGATGGACAGGCTCGCGGACAGGCTCGGGATGGACCCGGTCGAGCTGCGGGCCCGCAACGCGCTCGCCGCCGGCGACATCCTGCCGACGGGGACGCCGATCCCCGGCCCGATGCCGGCCCGCGAGCTGATCGAGCTGGTCGCCGCCCGCCCGCTTCCGCCGCCGCTCGACCCGGCGGCCCCCGGCGTGGGCAGCGGCCTCGCGCTGCCCGGCGGCCGGCCGGCCGGCGCCGAGCCGTCCCGGGTGCGCCGCGGGGTCGGCTACGCGCTCGGCATCAAGAACCTGCTGTTCTCCGAGGGTTTCGACGACTCGTCGGTGGCGCGGGCGCGCCTGGAGATGGGGCCGGACGGTGTCCCGCGGGCCTGGGTGCACACCGCCTGCGCGGAGGTCGGGCAGGGCTTCGTCACGATCGCCGGGCAGATCGCGCGCACCGAGCTCGCCGTCGAGGAGGTGGTGCTCGCCCCGGCGGACACCGCCGTCGGCAGCGCCGGCTCCACCAGCGCCTCCCGGCAGACCTGGATGAGCGGCGGAGCGGTACGCGGCGCCTGCGCCGCCGTCGCCGACCGGCTGCTCGCCAGGGTGGCGCGCGGGCTGGGCCTGCCGCCGTCGGTGCTGGAGGCGCCTCGCCGGGTCCTCAGCCTGCGCGACGGGGAGATCATCGGGCCCGAGGTCGGCGCGCGGATCCCGCTCGCCGAGGCGCTCGCGGACGGGCCCGTGGAGGCCGAGTACACCCACCACCACCGGCGCACCGAGGCGCTCGACGAGCGCGGTCAGGGCGACGCGCACGTCGCCTACGCCGCGGCGGCGCACCGCGCGGTCGTCGACGTCGACCTCGACCTGGGGCTGGTCCGAGTGGTGTCGCTGGCGCTCGCGCAGGACTGCGGGACCGTGCTCAACCCGCTGTCGCTGCTCGGCCAGGTCGAGGGCGGCACCGCGCAGGGCCTGGGCGTCGCGGTGATGGAGGAGCTGGTCACCGTCGACGGCGTCGTCGTCAACCCGACCTTCCACGACTACCTGCTGCCGACCATCGCCGACGTGCCCGACCTGGACTTCGTCGCGGTCACCTACCCGCAGCCCGACGCGCCGTACGGGGTCAAGGGGGTCGGCGAGGCGCCGACCGGCACGGCCACCCCGGCGGTCGTGGCGGCGATCCGGGCGGCCGTCGGCCGCGACCTGCGCCGCGTCCCGGTCCGGCCGGCGGACCTGGTGATGCCGTCACCCGCTGACCCGGCTGGGGCCACTGGTGACATGGCCACTGGTGACACAGGATGGGAGGACGATGGCGACTGAGCCAGCCGCGCCGGCGCTCGCGCTGCCGGAACGAGTAGAGGTGCTGCGCTCACGGCGGGTCGTGACGCCGCGCGGTGTGATCGCCGCCGCGGTGCACGTCGCGGGTGGGCGGATCACCGCGATCACCGGCCCGGACGAGACCAGCCCCGGCGCCGCCGTCACGGACCTCGGAGACCTCGCCCTGCTGCCCGGTGCGGTCGACGCGCACGTGCACGTCAACGAGCCGGGCCGCACCCACTGGGAGGGCTTCGCGACCGCCACGAGGGCCGCGGCCGAGGGCGGCGTGACGACGATCATCGACATGCCGCTGAACTCGATCCCGCCGACCACGTCGGTGGCCGCGCTCGAGGCCAAGCGGGCCGTGGCGGCCGGGCAGATCTCGGTGGACGTCGGCTTCTGGGGCGGGATCATCGGCGCCGACGCGACCAACGTCCGCGACCTCGCCGAGCTGCACGACGCCGGCGTGTTCGGTTTCAAGGCGTTCCTCGCCCCGTCCGGGGTCGAGGAGTTCCCGCACGTGTCGATGGAGGCGCTCGCCGCCGCCGCGAGGCACACCGCCCGGCTCGGCGCGCTCACCGTCGTCCACTCCGAGTCGCCGACCGTGCTGGAGGCGGCGCCGCCCGCCGCCGGGCGCGCGTTCGCGAGCTGGCTGCGTTCCCGCCCGCCGGCCGCCGAGACGGAGGCCGTCGCCGCGCTCGCGGCACTCGCCGCCGGGACCGGCGCCCGGCTGCACGTGCTGCACCTGGCGGCGGCCGGGGCGCTCGACGACGTGCTCGCCGCCCGCGACGCTGGGCTGCCGCTGACGGTCGAGACGTGCCCGCACTACCTCAGCTTCACCGCCGAGGAGGTCCCGGACGGCGCGACCGAGTTCAAGTGCGCTCCGCCGATCCGGGAGCGCGCGAACCTGGAGCGCCTGTGGGACGGCCTGGCCGAGGGGTTGTTCGTCGGCGTCGTCTCCGATCACTCGCCCGCGAGCCCGGACGTCAAGGCGGTCGACACCGGCGACTTCGGTGCCGCCTGGGGCGGCATCGCCTCCGTCCAGCTCGGCCCGCGCGCGGTCTGGACCGGCGCCCGCCGGCGTGGCCACGGTCTGGCGGAGCTGGCTCGCTGGGTGGCCACCGGGCCCGCCGACCATGCCGGGCTCGCCCACAAGGGGCGGATCGCGGTCGGCGCCGACGCGGACCTCGTGGTGTTCGACCCGGAAGGGTCCGCTGTGGTGGACGTCGCGACGCTTGCCCACCGGCACCCGATTACCCCCTACGCTGGAAGAACGCTGGACGGCATCGTCCGCGCGACCTACCTGCGCGGCCAGCGGGTCGACGGCGGCCGCCCCCCGCGCGGCCACCTCCTTACCCGAGCCGGATGACCCTGTTCGCTGCCCGAGAAGACGGACAGATATTGAGCACGCGTCACCCGGGCATACGGCTGGGTGACGCAGGGAGAGGACATACCCCGGATGGCTGACGCCCCCGACCTGACCAATCTCGTCGACCTCGCCGGCGCGCGGCTTGGCGGCTCGGTGGTTGCTGTCAACGACGAGTTCTTCGCGTTCGCCGAGCGGATGCTGCTGCCGGAGCCGCCGATCGTGCGACCGGGAGTGTTCACCGAGCGCGGCCAGTGGACCGACGGCTGGGAGACCCGGCGTCGCCGGGTGCTGCCGGGAGCCGACTGGGCCGTGGTCCGCCTCGGCGTGCCCGGCATCGTGCATGCCATCACCGTCGACACCACCCACTTCACCGGCAACGCGCCGGAGGCCGTGGAGATCCAGGGCGCCACCGTCGGTGGCTACCCGGCGCCCGAGGAGCTGCTCGACGAGTCGGTCCAGTGGGTGACGCTCGTGCCGCGCACCCCGGTGAACGCGGACTCGGTCAACGTGCTGCCCGTCGAGGGCTCCGGCCGGTTCCGGATCACCCACCTGCGGCTGACGATCTACCCGGACGGCGGCGTGGCCCGGCTGCGCGCCCACGGCGAGGTCGTGCCCGACCCGCGGCTGCTCGACCGGGTGACCTCCGATCTGGCCGCCACCTACCTCGGCGGCGTGGTCGTCGCCGCCAGCGACATGCACTACGGCGACCGGCACAACCTCAACGCCTCCGGCGAGGCCCGGGTGATGGGCGAGGGCTGGGAGACCCGGCGCCGGCGGACCCCCGGCTACGACTGGGCGGTGATCCGCCTGGCGACGACCGGGCGGATCGTGCGCGCCGAGGTCGACACCCGCCACTTCCGCGGCAACGCGCCGCGCGCCGTCGCGCTCTGGGCGGCCAACGCGCCCGAGCTGTCCTCCTCCGACGACGTCTCGGTGATCACCGACTGGCGCCCGATGCTGCCACCGACCAGGACCCAGCCGAACACCAGGCACCTGTTCGACCTCGACACGCCGATCGAGGCGACGCACGTGCGGGTCGACGCGATCCCCGACGGGGGTCTCGCCCGGCTGCGCCTGCTCGGCGCACCGACCGAGCGGGGCCGCGAGTCGCTGGCGATGCGCTGGCTGGACGCGCTCTCGCCCGCCGCGGCCAAGGAGGAGCTGCTCGCCTGCTGCGGTTCGGAGGACTGGGCGGACGCCGTCGTCGCCCGCCGGCCGTTCGGCACCCTCGACGAGCTGCTCGCCGTCGCCGAGCAGGAGTGGTGGCGGCTGACCGAGTCGGCGTGGCTCGAGGCGTTCACCGCGCACCCGCGGATCGGCGAGCGCCCGGCCGTCGCGTCGGCCCCGCCGACCTCGGCGCGCGCGACCGTCGTCGGCCTGGACGCCCCGCGCCGCGAGCAGGCGGCGATGGACTCGGCGGCCGCCGAGGTCCGCGCCGCGATGGCCGAGGGCAACGCGGCCTACGAGGAGCGCTTCGGCTACATCTTCCTCATCCGCGCAGCGGGACGGAGCGCCGAGGAGATGCTTTCCCTACTGCGGGAGCGCCTCGAGAACGACCCGGCACGCGAGCTGCGGGTGGCAGCCGGCCAGCAGGCGGAGATCACCGCCATGCGGCTGCACCGGCTGATTACGGGCTCCTGACGAAGGAGGCGGCCTCCCCGGGAGGCAGCGCGGTCCTGGGCCTGGGACGGCAAGACACCGCTCGAGGAAGGCCTTGCCTTACATGGGATTTTCCACTGTCGGTGGGCTCCTCGGGAGCCCTAGCATCAGCTGTGGTGCAGCCCGGACGGTCGTCGGGGGGTCGTTCCTCCGGGCGCCCGATCTCCACGGCCTGGTCCGTCAAAAATACGGGAGGTGACGGCCCGGGTCGTGGAGGACCGCCTCGCCGCCGCTTGCGGTGCGGTGCGGTGCCGGCTATGCGGCGGTCCGGCACGGGGCCGCCGCATAGCCGGCCACGTATCGCGGCCACGCTCAACGACCGGGCGCGGCGGCCGGGCGCGGCGGTCAGCGGCCCGGGGCACCGCCGGGGCTGTCCGCTGGCGGTGGCGCCGGCCGGGGCTCGGCTGCCTCATCCCGGCGCGGTGGCGAGGTGGGCAGCGGGAAGAGCGGGGGGTCGCTGGAGCCGCGCAGACCCAGGTAGATGCCGGCGAGTTCCGCGCGGGAGGTGACGCCATGCATCCGGTACAGCTCCCGGGCGACGTTCTCGGCGTGCCCCTTCGACATGTAGAGCTCCCGGGCGATGGACTCGAAGTCGTCCCCACGCAGGATTCTCGTCAGCAGTGCCTGTTCTCGGTCCGTCAGTGGCCGGCCGCCCGCCCCGCCGGCCGCCGGCCCCGGACTCGCGCGAGCGTCGCCGCTCCCCACAGCGGCCGCGGCGGCCACCCTGGTGATCGGCGGCGCATCACCCGGGTGGGTGGCGACCGGAGCGGTCCTGACCGCCGCCCGCCCGCGCAGGGCGGCGATCAGCTCGCGGCACCGGCGCGAGTACGTCGCGGCGCCCAGCGCGTCGAAGACGTCGAGCGCGGCGGTCAGCTCGGCCGCCGCCTTGGCGTTGCGGCGCCGGCGCCGGTGCACCTCGGCCGCGCGCAGCCGGGCCTGGGCCGCGGGGAACGGCATGCCCAGCGCGTCGGACTCGGCGGCCGACCTCTCGAACAGCGCGACCGCCTCGTCGTGGCGGCGCTGGCCCGTGAGCAGGACGCCGTGCGCCCTGGCCACGAGCGCGAGCGTCACCGCCGAGCCGCGGGTACGCGCGTCGGCATCGAGGCTCGCAAGCTCGGCCTCGGCCTCGGCGAACCGGCGCAGCCGGGAAAGCGCCTCGATGTAGAGGTGACGCCACTCGAAGACACCGGGCGGGCGCGCGCCCGCCGGGTTTGCCAGCGCCGCGACCCGCGAGCAGGCTTCGACGACACCGTCCGGGTCGTCGAGCGCCGCGGCCAGGTGCGCGGCGGTGGTGGTGCGGTAGCCGCAGATCGACGCCACGCCCTCGACGTCGTACTCGGCCGCCCGGGCCAGCATCCGACCGACGGTGGCCGCGTCGCCGCGCGCCGCCGGGACGAGCGCGGCCGTGGCGTGGACGACCGGCAGCCCCCAGAGGTGCCCGGCCGACTCGGCGAGCGTGATGCTGTCGCGGCCACAGGCGAGCGACTCCTCCCAGCGCCCGGACCGGAAGGCCGCCTCCGTGTAGTGGATCATCCCCATGAAGCGCTGGTGCAACGGATCCTGCGGGGTGTAGGTCTCAGGGTGCAGGTCCGCGACGGCGCCCTCCAGGTCCCCGGACCACAGCCGCACCGCGCCGCGGCCCACCCGGATCGTCATGTGGGTGTGTGGAGTGGGGTCGAGCAGCCGCTCGCCGGCGGCCAGTTCGGCGAGCGCCCGTGCGCCGTCGCCGGTCGCGGCGGTAAGCGCCGACGCGGCCAGCGCCAGCCCCTGCGCCCGCATGGGGGACGGCGCACCCGTCTCGTCGAACGCCCGTCGGGCCCAGGTCTGGGCCGCGTTGTTGAACCCGGCCAGGATGTAGGCCTGCGCGACCCCAGCGGCGCTCTGTGCGGCGGTCTCGGTGTCACCGCGGGCGCGGGCGGCCTCCCAGCTGGCCATGAAGCCGAGAACGCCCTGTTCGGCCCGGTTGGCCAGCAGGTCCAGGTGCGCCCGCACATAGAGCTGGCGGGGCGAGCCGTCGACCTGGTTACCGCCGTCGGTGCTCTGACCGTCGGCACCGTCGTCCGCGGCCAGCGCCGCCGTGGCCTCGGCGCGTTCGCCGGCCTGGAGGAACGACATCGCCGCGTCGAGGCGCAGTGAGCGAGCCTGAGCGCGGTCCGGGGTGATCGAGGCCGCGAGCAGCAGATGGTCGGCCGCCCAGGCGTAGCGCCCGGAGGCGGACTCCGACTCGGCCAGTTTGATCAGCTCGCCGGCGAGCTCGCTGTCGGGGGTCAACGCCGCGGCGGCCCGGTGCTCCAGCGCGGTCGCGCGGTCGGCGGACGCCGCGGCCACCGCCAGATGCAGCGCGGACCGTTCTTCCAGGTCGACGGCGTGGTAGATCGTCGCCCGGACGACCGCGTGCGGTGGCACGACCCGCAGCGCCGGCGGCGCTCCGACGGTGCCGACCAGGTCGTGGCGCACCGCCTGCGCGAGAGCGCGAGCCGGCTCGGTGATCCCGGCAAGCGTGGCGATGTCCGTCAGGCCGCCGCTGCGGCCGAGCACCGCGACGACGGCGGCCAGCGCTCGGCCCTCCGGCGGGCAGGCGGCCAGGTCGCGCTGGACCAGCGATGCCAGCGACTCCGGCGCCCGCGGCGCGCTGACCGCGCTTTGGCTGATCCCCTCCCAGCGCTCCTCGCCGTCGGCGGTGAGCAGTTTGCTGATCCACAACGGGTTGCCCTCGGTGGCCTTGACGAGGTAGCGCAGCCGGCGGGGTGGGGGCGGGGGGAATCCGCGGGCGACGCACAGGTCGGCCAGCTCCGTCTCCCCGAAACCTGACAGGTCCAAGGCCAGGCCCGCGACCGCGGCGCGCCGGCGCACCCCGTCCAGCCAGGGGGAGTCGTGCGGTCGGCCGGCGATCAGGACCAGCAGCGGCAGCCTGCCCCCGTGCAGCAGCAGGTGTCCGATGGCGCGCAGCGACGGGGCGTCGCACCAGTGGACATCGTCGATCCGCAGCACCATCGGACCGGCGGCGCAGCAAAGCTCGGCGGCGCGGGTGAGCAGCTCGCCGGTCTCGCGGATCCGCTCCGCGACCGCGCCGGCCGCCACGTCGGGGAGGTCGGCCTCGAACGTGCCGGTGGCCCTCATCCCGTCGATGTCGATGTCCCGCCCGCTCGGGGCGGCCGGAGCGGCGACAGCCGGCAGCCGGGGGCCGTGGTGGCGGCCGAGACCCGGGGCGGCCATGGCGGCCATGGCGGCCGGGCCGTTGCCGGCGCCGGCCGGTCGCGCGGCTGGAACCGGCGCGCCCGCGGCGGCGCCCGTCTTCGGCACGCGCGTGAGCTGGTCCAGCAGCCGGTCGGCCAGGTCCAGATCATGAGTGCGGGCACCGTACACGGCCTCGACCCGGACGATGGTCGGCTTGGGTGTTCCGGGCGGGAGATCGCCCTCGACGAGCCCGCCGAGAAACCAGTCGAGCAGCGTCGTCTTGCCGATGCCGGGCGGCCCTTCGGCGAGCACGCACCGCAGGCCGGTGGCGACGGCCGCTGCGTACTGCGCGGCTAGCAGGCCGAGTTCAGACACGCGACCGACAAAACGCACCATCTGCCCGCCTCGACCCACTCCACGTCGACTGTTCCGGCTCAGCCCCCCGTTCCCGTCCCGTCCCGACCGACCTCCGCATCTGGATCCCGCCGGATCGGCTTCGCCGATCTGACTGGTCCGGATTCGATTCTGGACTTACCGGCGGATCCTAGCCGCTTAGTGGCCACATGGTGACGTAGACGACTCGCTGTGGTCGTGGGCCCGTCTCGGACTGGTCGGCATACGCGTGCGGCCAAGCCCGCGCGTCGAGCCGCCGGCACCGGAACCGCAGGTCACCGGGTCGGCCGCGGGCCTTCGCGATCCTCACGGGCGTGTCCGGCCATGGGCGGCTGTGCTGAAGACCGGTTTCGGCCATCACGAAGTACCACGCCGGTGCCGATGGTGGGCCGTCGTCCGTTGCCGCGGCCGGCGCCGACCTCGCCCCGACAGGCCCGGGATACCTTCCGGGGGCGGCCATCAGAGCGCACCGTTGCGCGCCGACGAATCGTGAGGGCCCAGATGTCACTGTCCACGCATGTCCTCGACACCGGTGCTGGACGCCCCGCGGCCGGGGTCGCCGTCCGGCTCGAGAAGATCATTCTTGGCTTCCACGGCCAGCACAAAGGCTGGAGGCTCGTCGCCGAGGCCAGGACGGACGGCGATGGCCGGATCGCCTCGCTGCCCGCGGACGCGGCCGGCCGGTGGCGGCTGGTGTTCGACACGGCGGAGCTTTCGGCGTTCTTCCCAGAGGTGATCATTACCTTCGTGATCGACGACCCGGCCGCCCACCACCACGTCCCGCTCCTGCTCGCGCCCTACGGCCTCTCCTCCTACCGGGGCAGCTGACCTACTCGGGCAGTTGACCCCTATCTGGCCCCTGAGTCGCGGGGGCCGTCGGGAGCTGACATGCGGACACACCCGCGCTTCCAGGCGTTCCTCGTCGTCGAGCGGAGCGAATGGCCGCGTCGGGTGACACTGGAGGGTGTGCCCACCCTGTCGGAACATCTGCTCGGCCGGCTGACCGCCGCACTGGCGCCGGTGGACGCGGCGCTCGCGGCGCGCCACCCCGGCGATCCCGGCACGCGCCAGCCGGTGCACACCTGCTACGTGTCGGCCGAGCGGCTTCACCCCGACGTCGTGCTCGAATGGGGAGAAAACGCTCGCGAGGCGCTCGCGGAGCACGCGCCCTCGCCCGCCGACCTCGCCGAGGCGACCGGCCTCGGCGGGATCGGCCTCGGGGGAGCCGGCCTCGGGGGGGCCGGTGGCGCGGCCGGCCGGGCGGGCGAAGCGGACCCTGCGCTGGCCGAGCGCGTGTACGCCCACGTGCTGCGCACCCTGTCCATGGAACCCATCCAGGATCTGCGCGTCGATCTTGAGGACGGTTACGGCATCCGCCCGGACGACGTGGAGGACGAGCACGCCATCGCCGCCGCTGAGGCGCTGCGGCTGGCCTCGGCGGCCGGGGCGCTGCCGGACAGCTACGGGCTGCGCCCCAAGTCGCTGGACCCGGCGGTGCGTGACCGCGGCCTGCGCAGCCTCGACCTCTTTCTCACCGCGCTCGCCGGCGACGACGGCGGCCCGCCCGGCCTGGTGATCACCCTGCCGAAGGTCAGCGCGCCGGAACAGGTCGGCGTCTTCCTCGCCGTCCTCGACGAGCTGGTGCCCCGGATCGACCTGCGCCCGCCGGCCATCGAGCTGCAGATCGAGACCCCGGCGGCCGTGCTCGCACTGCCAGCGCTGGTCGACGCCGGCCTCGGCCGGGTCACCGGGCTGCACGTGGGCACCTACGACTACTCGGCCGCGCTCGGGATCGCCGCCGAGAACCAGGCCAGCGACCACCCGGCCGTCGAGTACGCCACGACACTCATGCAGCTGGTGACCGCGGGGACGGGGATCCGCGTCGCCGACGGCTCGTCCAACCTGCTGCCCGTCGGGTCGACGGACGCGGTATGGGCCGCCTGGCGCCGGCACGCCGGGCTCGTCAGCCGGGCCTGGCGGCGTGGCCTGTATCAGGGGTGGGACCTGCACCCGGCGCAGCTCGTAAGCCGGCATGCTGCTGTGGCCGCGAACCTGCTCGCTGGCCTGCCGACCGCGCTTGCCCGGCTCGCGGCCTATGCGGAGGCCCGGTTCGCGGGGGCCGTGGCGGATGAGCCGGCTACCGCCCGGGCGCTGGCCGGGCACGTGCTGCGAGCGCTGGACGCGGGGTTGTTGGACGAGGCCGGCTTGGCCGCTGCGGATCTCGACCGCGCGGTCGTCATGAAACTGGGAGGCCGCCGCAGCTGAACCGCTGAAGACGCGGCCCGCCGCCATGCCTGGTGGCTGAAGCTCGCTGAATTCCGCGGTCGGCTGGGTGAACGGAATTGGGCCAGACACGCGGATGGCCGCCCCGTGGCGAGGCGGCCATCCTATGGACCTGTAGGGAAGGTGGTCTTCGCTCACCGCAGTGCGTGTGGCGAGATGGCCTGGATGGAGTGTGCGGCGGTCGCGCGAGAGGCTGCGCCGAGACACCGTCGTGGGGCGATCGACGATCCCGACGACGATCAAGATCGTGACCAATGGCGTCAGCACCAGAGTCCTGACCGCCGTCATCATCAACCGGAGAAGTTCCTACGCGAGGGTCCGGAGTCGGCGAATGTGCTGGGTTAGCGCACTCATCATGACAGTCAGTCCGACCGCCGCGACGATAACCAGGACGGGTGAGCCGTCCTGGCCGTCGGGCCCGGCTACCTGGGCATTTACGGCCTGTTGGGCAAGAGCTACTGTGTTCTTTGCGGGCATTGCTCCCCGTTCGGACTCGCGTTACCGCGCGGTACGACGCCTTCTGGCATCAAAGGTGTGACGCCGCTGTAGGTGGCACTACGGCGGTCGATGGCACCGTGCTGAGGTGACGCAAAGACGGCGGGCCGAGCCCGCCTGGGTGAGACAGAGCGCCCCCGGTACTTCGCCGCAAACGAGACCGGGGGTGTTCTGCTGTGCGCTCCCGAAGCATCCGTGGCTTCTTTGAGGCTCACCTCCGTCGCGTCTGGTGAAGTTCAGTAAATCCCGCTGTATCTCTGAAGGAATTCGCTGAACTCAAGGCGATCCAGTTACTCACACTGTAGAACCAACATGCCGACGAAGCCTGCGGGGAAGGCGAATCTGGTGCTAGTGACTCCCCGGAAGCGCGCACCTACTCAACTTAGCCGTCTGTGGCGACCTCCTGGTACGCTTCCCATACATCGACATTTGTGATCTTCTTGAAATTCGGTGTCGACACCGAAGGGGTGAAGGGCCGGTGATGGAGTCGAACTCGGCGTTGGCCCGTCGTCTCCGCGAGTTGCGCCAGGAAGCCCGCCTGACACAACCGTAGGTCGCCAGCGTCCTTGGCGTCTCGGTGGCGACCGTGTCCTCCGACGAGAACACCGCGCGTGGCATCCCGATCAGAAGACTGGAGCAGTACGCGGCGGTCTACTCCGCGCCCCGCTCGGACAAGAACGGGAAGGCGCGGGTGGCCGACGAGGAGGAGGTCACTCCCGAGGAGCGCGCGGGGCGGGACGCGTTATTGGCGCAGCTGACCACCTTCTTGAAGGACGTGGCGGCGCCCGACTCGAAGGGGTCGACGGCGCGCGCCGATGCTCCCCGTGGAACCTGGCGCTTTGGCGATGGAGCGCACGTACGGATCGTGTGCGGCCTCCTGCCGGAGACGGTCCGTTCCGATCTCACGTCCACGAAGAACCTCAACTACACCGAGCTCCTCGCCTACGCGGACCTCGACTCGCTCGTCGAGTTGTTCGGTCACATCCGGGCGGAGAATCCGCTCTCGGACGTCCGGTTCCGGACCTCGTCGGCCGTCGTGTCGGACGACATGTCCGGTCACCTGGTGCTCTTAGGGGGCCTCGGCTGGAACCAGGCGGTGGATTGGTACCGCCGTCAGGTGGATTTCCCGGTCGAGCAGATCGAGGACGAGGAGTATCCCGAAGGGGAAATCTTCGTCATCCACCGGGAAGGCATCCGGGAGAAAGTTGTTCCGACCATTTCTGGGGACCTTGACTTCGGTCTACGGGACGACGTCGGTCTTCTGGTCAGGACCCCAAATCCGTATAACCGGGCACGCACGCTGACGATCTGCAACGGCGTGTACTCCAGGGGAGTGCTGGGTTCGGTGCGGTGTCTCACCGATGGGAATCTGAAGGAACGTAACGAACGTTACATCCAGGACAGGTTCGGCGACTCCAAGGAATTTGGCATTCTCATGCGCGTGCGAGTGCTGAGGGGCCGGACTATCACGCCGGATCTTCATGATGAAGAAGTCCGGATTTTCGAGTGGCCCGAAAGGATCTGATCGATGGCCATGAACTGGTGCGATGGCTAGAAGGCTAATGGGAGAATCGCCAACAGTCGAGGTGTCACTCACACTCGGTCTCGCCGATGATCATGTGCCTGAGGTCGCGCAGACGAACGCGTCGGCTCATCGAAACCGATAGTCGCCCCGTCGTATGGAGCCGGGAATGTGCCGCGTGCCTGCTCAGGTCTTCCTGCTGCGTTTCCGAAGACTCGCGACGCCCTGTCCACCGAGGTCCAGATGCATGTGATATTCGCGACGTGGCGGGCGTTGGCGTTCCTGTTCTGATTCGCCGAGGTACTCCTGGCAATACTGGCCGCTGCGCTTAAAGCCCATGGACCCGAAGGCATCGGCGGCGTTTCTGTTATTTTCGAAAACCCAGAGGCCAATGAGCCGGCTTTTATTGACCTCTTTTTCCACTTCTTCTATGGCTGCTATCACGAGCTTGCTCGCGATGCCGCTCCTGCGGAGGTGCGGCTCCACCCACATCGACTCGATGTGGGCATGTGGCTGTTGAATCACAGCGCACTCACCTGGATCGGTGAGAGCGCTCTTGTTGAGTGCGGCGACCGCGATCGGCCGACCCGCCTCGCGAACGACGAACCACTCGCGGTGGCGGATCTGGTCCCGCCACCGATGCGCCTGAAAGTCCAGAAACGTCGCCAGGTCACCGGCCAGGACGTCGGCTGCGGTGTCGAGGGACCGGATGCGCACGTCCTTGAGCAGGGACCAGTCGTCCTTCTTCAGGGTCTGGACGGACCACATGCTCGCCAGGTCACCGCCCGGCCGGCCGCAGTCGAGCGGTGGGCGCGTCTGCTGCACCGGACCGGTCGGTACATCCACAACGAGCCCCACGGCGCCCCCGTCGCTCTGCTCTGTACCCATAGATCACACGTACCCACAGATCACTCGGATCACCGTTGATCGTCATGACTGCGTCATCGTACCTACAGGGCCAGGCCGTCTCGCCGGTGCCCCGCCGTGCGGGTCCTGGCGCGTCGCGCAGGCGGAGGGGCTAGCGCAGATGCAGGTCGCTGAGCGCCTGCTCCAGATCGAGGGTGGGCGGTGGCAGGGCGTCCAGCCGCCGTCCCCAGGCGCGTCGGTCCCTCTCGAAGTTCTTGAGATATTCGACACAGGCGTCCGGGGTGACCAGCCTCAACTGTCTCTGCGAAGCTTTGATCGCCTTCGTGGCCGACGCGGCGTATTGGCTCTCGCTCTTCTGAAGACCCGCGCGTATCTCGCGGAGGAGAACGCGCCTGGCCTCGAGGAACTGTTGCCAGTACCGAACGTCCGGCTGTTTCGATATCCCCAGGTGCAGGTGTGCGAGAAGCCCTTCGGCGAGCACGTCGCCGAATTCTTCGTAACGGGCGCGGGCGGCGATGTAGGGGTTGTATTCTCGCTGTTTGACGAAGCCGACGCGCGTGATGGCGGCGCGCTCGGTCTCGCGCAGCATGAAGAACCAGTCCTCGTTGTAGATGTTGGGAAAGAAAGAAAGATCCTCGAAACAGTTCACGCCGAGTGCGGAGCCGCTCGCATAGACGTTCTGCTTGCGGCCGGCGAGACGCAGCGCATGGCAGACGGCCGAGTTGTCCTCGGTCGGCAGGCGGTCGTGTACCGCGTCGCCGGCCTCGACGAGGAAACAGGATATCGGATTCGAGTCCAAGGCGGCGCTGGCACGGAGGAGACCGCCCGGCTCGATACCGTAGATGTCGTCGTCCATGAAGACGACCTTCTTCCAGCCGGCGAGGCGGGCCATGAGAAGCCCGAGATTTCGCTTGAGGCTGAGATCGCGCGGTACCGGCACCGGTGAAAGCCGCATGAAGACCTCCGCCGCGGTCGAGAAATCGAACGTCTCATGCCAGTAACCGGGCGGGATGTCGATGGCGACAACGTCGATCTTGGCGCCGCTGAGACGCTCCAGTACCTCGCTGGCCCGTGCCTCCCTGCTGCACAGGACGATCAGACGCCGGCTGCAGCCGGATGCCATCGTGGCCGCCTCGTCGAGGAAGCGTGCCGGCCTCACGGTCGGGACGATCACTGCGTCCAGTAGGTCCGGCGCGCTGTCGGTGTCCGGCTGGTAGACCTTGAGGAACTCGAGATGGTCCGGAAACTGGCGGACGCTGGCACCCGTCGTGGCGGCGCGGCTGCCTGCGATCGCGTCCCGAACCCTCTGCCGTCCACGCGACCCGAGGGTCTCGCGAGATCCCTGACCCGTCTCCGGGGCGCGGTGGTCCGGCCCAGTGTGCCGCTCACCATGGCCCAGCGAATGACCATGGCCCAGCGAAAGGGCAAACCGGCTCCCGCCTGATTGTCGCGGGCCGGTCACCCTAAGTCAGACCACTCGAAGAGCCGGTTCCTTGGGTTGCCTATCTCGGGTGTCACCGTCTTTCCGTTATTAATCGGGACGCGGAAGAGAACGACGTACTTGAGTGCGTCCTGAAAGCGCGTGGCGAGGTACTCCTCGTTGCGACCGCTCAGCGATGGATTGGTAAGAAGCCGAACGGCTCCGAGGACGCCGCGTGAATGTACGCCGTTGCAGATGGTCAAGGTCGTCGCCGAGTTGTAGGGGTTTGGGTAGCGAGCGAAGAAACCCACGTCCTCCACGAGGCCGAAGGCCGCGTTCCTGGATTTCTGTGGAACGTAACGCCGCGGCTCTCCGTCGTCGATCTTGACGGTGAAGAACTCGCC
The DNA here is from genome assembly GCF_000235425.2 of Pseudofrankia saprophytica. Taxonomy (NCBI): domain Bacteria; kingdom Bacillati; phylum Actinomycetota; class Actinomycetes; order Frankiales; family Frankiaceae; genus Pseudofrankia; species Pseudofrankia saprophytica. The sequence goes on along the minus strand of NZ_KI912266.1, from coordinate 8,152,667 downwards.
GTCTGGGAAATCATCGCTGTCGACCTGCTGAACGGGTAGGTCGTCGAGAAGCGCCAGGAAGGATCCGGTCGTCTGGTTCCAGCCGAGGCCGCCGAGGACGACTACATGATACGAGAGGTCGGCGTCCGACATGTCGTCGGGCTGCATGAAGCGGACGTCGGTCGACGGGTTCTCGGCGCGGATGTGGCCGAAGAGCTCCACCATCGCGTCGAGGTCCGCGTAGGTGAGCAGCTTCGTGAAATTGGGGTTCGTCGGCTCGGCAAGGCTGGAGACGTCCCCCGCGGGGATCTTGCCGCAGACGAGTCGGACCGGGGTGTCGTCCGTGAAATCCCAGGTGCCTCGTCGCCCCTGCGCGCGGCTCGACGAGGCGCCATCCCGAAGCCGCAGGAGTTCGCCGAGGAGGGAGTCCCGCTCCTCGCGCTCCGGTCCGGAGAGCTCGTCCTCGTTCAGGACGCGCAGCTGCCCGTTGGACTGGGATCGAGAGGTCGCGAAGAACGTGGCGTAGATCCGGAGCGTCTCGTCTCCGGGGGCGGCCTGGCCGGTCTCGTAGCTGGATACCGTCGACTCGCCGACATGCAGAAACCTGGCCAGGCTCGACTGCGTCAGCTGGCGTGGCCCTGCGGTCCGCAGGGCCTTCAGGCGGCGTGCCAAGGGCGGAGGAGTTCGCCGTGGTCTGGGAGCCACGACCACCCCCCTCCATGGTGATCCCAGTGGAGTCCATGGTAGCCCAATGTGCCTTGCCGAGGTTGCGTTCAGAGTGAGCCCCACTTGAGCGAGTGGTTGCGCTGCGATGGAGGCTGACCGTTGCCCGGTGCGGTGGTGGCGGACACGGGATGGGCTCTCGACGGATCGGTCGAACTCCGGCTGGGATCATGATGGCCCCAACCCGGAACTACCAGGCTTCTCCCAGCAACGATGCCGCGTGCGCGGAATTGACCGTCTGGCTGCGGGGGTATTCGCCCTGTGTACTCATTGGTGACGTCGCTCATCGACACGAATCGAAAGTTGGTGGGCGGCTCAGTGTCCGCGGCTTTGCTCATATCTGGTCGTGGTCTGAACACGGGTTGGAGCGCAGGCATGGAGCCGAACTAGAAGATGCCGGTGATCCCGGCGGGCACGCTGTTGGACGGAACAGTGCAACGCACACAAGGAAGCACGGAGCATTCGGGGGCTCAAATCATCGTGAACACCTCGCGTCGTATTCATCTCGCGACAGCCGCCTATCAGGCGGCGCAGTCACAGGACCAGGGGCCTGGCATCGTCCTGGGCCTCGTCGTCGTCTTCGGACTGATCGCATTTACCGTCGGGCTGACTCGACACATCCGGACACTCTGGACGCTGTCCCTGACCTTCCTGCGGCCGATGCTGGCCGCCGTGAGGACGTTGATGATGATCACCCTGGTGATCATCATCGTCGTGTTCGGGCTCGCCTGGTCGGCGCATGAGGACGCCTCGGCCGCGCCGGCCGTCACGGTTGCCCGTGTCCGATAGTCACCGCTGAGGGCGTGAGCGGCCGCCGCCGCTGGCCGGCCGGCCGCCACGCTACTCAGCCAGTCGGGAACGTAGGTCCTCGGCGGCCCGCGTAACGCGGTCGCGCAGCGCGCGCTTGGCGTCCGCGTCGAGCCAGGTGGCCTCGACGCCGTCGAGGGCGATGGTGACCATGTCGTCGAAGGTGTAGTCGAAGGCCTCGGCGACGGAGGCGTATTCGTAGCCGAGGTCGAGGTCGGTCATCGCCGGGTCGTCGGTGTTGAGCGTCGCCAGCAGGCCGGCGGCGCGCATCGTCGGGTAGGGGTGCTCGGCCAGCGCGGGGAACGCGTTGGCGATGCGGATGTTGGAGTTCGGGCAGACGGTGAGCGGGATGCGCTCGGCGGCGAAGCGGCGCACCAGCTCCGGGTCGTCCACCAGTGAGAGCCCGTGGTCCACGCGTTCGGCGCCCAGGACGTCGATGACCTCGGCGATCGCCGACGGCGGCGAGTTCTCGCCCTGGTGCCCGGTCAGCCGGAAGCCGGCGCCGGCCGCCGCCCGGTACGCCTTCACGAACGACTTCGGATCGACCCCCAGCTCGGTGGAGTCCATTCCGACGCCGAGAACCCGCTCGATACCCGGGGCGCCCGAACGGCGTAGTTCGCCCAGTTCGGTCACCATCTGGAGCCCGGGTGCCGGGCCGAACGCCCGGTCGATGTCGGCGATGAGCATCGCCCGCGCCCCGGTCTCCGCCTCGGCCGCCGCGATCCCGTCGGCGAGGCCGGCGACGATGTCGGCGAGGCGCTGCCCGGAGTCGAGGTGCCGGGCAGGGGTGAAGAACATCTCCGCGTAGACCCGGCCGTGCGCGGCGGCGTCGACCACACTTTCGTAGCCGAGTCGGGCCCAGTCGTCGCGTCCGCCCAGCGTCGACTGCACCAGCCAGAAGATCGACAGGAACTCGTTCAGTGAGCTGTAGGAGTACAGCTCATCGAGGTTCTCCGTTGGCAGCGCCAGCCCGTGCTGGTGGGCCAGGTCGAGAACCGTTCCCGGCCGCATCGTGCCCTCGATGTGGCAGTGCAGCTCGACCTTCGGCAGCAGGTCGAGCGCGGTGGCCAGGTCGAGCGGTTCCGTACCCGCCGCGCCCGCCGTCACGGTCCGATCCATCTCAACGCCTTCCGCAAGATCTCGTCCCGCGTTCCGCGCCGACTGGTCAGGCGGAAGCAGGCACACCCCGGCACCTCCGCCGACTCTGCCACCCATGCCCCGGCGTCGCGGGCATGCCCCGCCCACGGCAATTCATGATCGCCGCGGGCGTGTTGTCGTGGTCGCGATTTGGTCGGATCCACGACCGCGACAACACGCCCGCGGCGATCAACCGGTCGTGTGCCGCCGGACGGACGTTGGCGGGCTCGCGCACGGCGACACGGCGACACGGCGACACGGCGAGAGAGTCCGTCAGGCGCGCGTCGTCGCTGCCGGGATGGGGCCCGCGTCCTCGACGGCGGCCTGGATGCCGGTGGCGATCGTCCGGTGACGGGCCAGCATCTCGTCGACGCCCGGGTGGGTCGGCGTCCCGTCCTCGACGACGAGGCGGCCCGCGACGACGGTGTGCCGGGAGGCGACCGGGCCGCAGCGCAGCCAGGCCTCGATCGGGTCGGAAAGGGCGCCCGCGAACGCGATCCCGGTCAGCGGCCAGACGACCAGGTCGCCGACCGCGCCGACCGACAGCTCGCCGATCTCGCCCACCCGTCCCAGGCAGCCCGCGCCGCCCCTGGTCGCGATCTCGAGCGCGTCCCGTGCGGACATCGCCGCCGAACCGTGCCGCAGCCGGCCGAGCAGCATCGCGTTGCGCGCCTCCATCCAGAGCGACGCCGAGTCCGCCGAGCTCGACCCGTCACAGCCCAGGCCCACCGGCACGCCGGCGGCGCGGAACTCGCGGATCGGGGCGAGGCCGCCGCCGAGGATCATGTTGCTGCTCGGGCAGTGCGCCACCCCGGTGCCCCAGGAGCCGAGCCGGGCGACCTCCTCCTCGTTCGGGCAGATGCAGTGCGCGACCCAGGACCGGTCGCTGCCCCAGCCGACCTCGGCGAAGTGGTCGATGGGTCGGCGGCCGTAGACCGCGAGGCAGTAGTCGTCCTCCTCCGGGTCCTCGGCCAGATGGGTGTGCAACCGGACGTCCAGCCGCTCCGCGAGCTCGGCCGTCGCCGTCATCAGCTCGGGACTGACCGAGAACGGTGAGCAGGGAGCGAGCGCGATCCGCACCATGGCGCCGTGTGCCGGGTCGTGATGCGCCGCCACCAGCCGGGCCGACTCGGCGAGGATCTCGTCCGGGTCCTGAACGACGGAGTCCGGCGGCAGCCCGCCGTCCTTCTTCGACAGGGACATCGAGCCGCGCGTCGGGTGGAAGCGCATGCCCAGCTCGCGGGCGGCGGCGATCTCCGCCGAGATCAGGTCACCGCCGCCCTTCGGGTGCACGTAGAGGTGGTCCGTGGTCGTCGTGCAGCCACCGAGGGCGAGCTCGGTGAGCCCGATGTACGCGGAGACATGCACCGCCTCCTCGTCGAGGCGCGACCACAGCGGGTACAGCGTGGTCAGCCACTGGAAGAGCGTGCCGTGCAGGGACGGGGCGAAGGCCCTGGTGAGGTTCTGGTAGATGTGATGATGGGTGTTGACCAGTCCCGGAGTGACCAGGCAGCCATCGGCGCGCAGCACGCGCCTGGCCGCCGGCGGCTCATCACCGGCCGCGCCGACGCCGCTCACCAGCCCGTCGGTGATCGCCACCCAGCCGCCGGGCAGCTCGCGGCGCTCGGTGTCGACGGTCGCGACCAGCTCGGCTCCGGCCACCAGCAGGTCGGCCGGCTGGCCGTTCAGGGCGGCAGGCGAGGGGGAGTCCGGGTGCGCGGTCATGAGGGCCGATTCTGCTGGCCTGGGGTTACGTCCATATGACGGCAAGCAATCCGCGGAAGCCGGCCTCCCCGGCCTCCCCGGCCTCCCCGGCGTACCCGGCCTCCCCGGCGTCCTCGCCAGACTCGTCGGCGACCTCGGCGACGGCGACCTCGGCCACCCCGACAACGCTGAGGATCGTGCCGGTCGACGACCCGGCCGACCCGCGCGTGGCCGACTACGTCGCCCTCACCGACGTCGCCCTGCGCCGCCTCAAGGAGCCGGCCGAGGGGATCTTCATCGCCGAGGGTGAACGAGTGATCCAGCGGGCGCTGCGCGCCGGCTACCCGCCGCGGTCGGTCCTGGTGGCGCCCGCGCGGCTCGACGCCGTCCCCGCCGAGATCGGCCCGGACGTCCCCGTCTACCTGGCCGGGCCGGACGTGCTCGCCGAGATCACCGGCTTCGAGGTGCATCGCGGCGCGCTTGCCGCGATGGGGCGTCATCCCGCCCGCGACCCTGCCGAACTGCTCTCCTGGGCGCTGCGCGTCCTCGTCCTCGAGGATCTGGTCTCGCACACCAATCTCGGCGCGATCTTCCGGTCGGCGGCCGGTCTCGGAATGGACGCGGTGCTCCTCAGCCCGCGCTGCGCCGACCCGTTGTACCGCCGGTCGGTCCGGGTCTCGATGGGCGAGGTCTTCGCGGTCCCCTATGCCCGGCTCGACCCCTGGCCGGCGAGCCTGGCCACGCTCACGGAGCGCGGCTTCGAGCTGCTCGCCCTCACCCCGGCCGCCGACGCCACCGACCTCTCGGCGCTGCGCCTCGCGCCCGACGCCCGCGTCGCCGTCCTGCTCGGCACCGAGGGCGAAGGCCTCTCCGCCGCCGCGCAGGCCGCCGCCAGCCGCCGGATCCGCATCCCGATGGCCGCCGGCGTCGACTCCCTCAACGTCGCCGCCACCGCGGCCATCGCCTGCTACGCCCTGGGCCGGCCGGCCTCCCCGCCGATCAGCTAGCGGGACAGTCAGGCCAGCTAGCGGGGACCATGGAGTCAGGGGGAAGCAGGGTCAGGGGGCGGTTCCGGGCAGGTCCGGTGTGCCTCCGGCCTCGGCGCGGCGGCGGTGGGCGAGCGCGGCGAAGATCTCCATCGCTACCCGGTGCGCGCTGTTGACCGTGGTCTCGGCGTGATCGTAGGGCGGGGAGACCTCGACGATGTCGGCCGCGACCAGCGGAGTGTCCAGGGCGATCTGGCGGACGGCGCGCAGCAGGTCGGCCGGGTTCATCCCGCCGGGCTCCGGAGTGCCGGTGCCGGGCGCGAACCCGGGGTCGAGGACGTCGATGTCGACCGACAGGTACAGCGCCTTGCAGCCGTCCACCGCCTCGGCGATCGCGTCGGCGATGACGGCGCGTGAGCCGCGGTCCCAGACCTCGTGCATCAGGTGCCAGCGCAGGCCGTTCTCGCGCATCCAGGCGAAGACGTCCGGTGGCGGCCAGTAGCCGCGCAGCCCGACCTGGACGAAGTTGCGGCCGCGGATGGCGCCGGACTCGATCAGCCGGCGCATCGGGGTGCCATGGGAGGCCAGGTTGCCGTCGATGATGTCGGCGGTGTCGGCGTGCGCGTCGAAGTGCAGCAGGCCGACCTCGCCCCAGCCGACCGCCTCCGCGACCGCCGTCGCAGCGGGCCAGGTGATCGAGTGGTCGCCGCCCAGCACCAGCGGGAAGATGCCGGCCCGGGCGACCTCGTGGACCTTGGCGCGAATGTTCGCGTGGGAGGCCTCGGTGAGCCCGTGCGGGCAGTGCGCGTCGCCCGCGTCCACGACGTCGAGCCAGTCGAAGATCTCGATGCCGAGGTCGAGGTGGTAGGTGCCCGGGTCGTAGGCCAGCGCGCGCAGCGCCCGCGGGCCGAACCGGGCGCCTGGCCGGTGGGTGGTGGCGACGTCGAACGGGGCGCCGACGACCGCCACGTCGGGGCGCCGCGCCAGCAGCTCCGCCTCGGTCTCGTACCAGGGCCGGCCACAGAACGTCGCGAGACCGGCGTAGCCAGGTCCGTCGGGATTACCCGCGGCGGCCTCGCGCGCCGCGTAGGGCGGCACCGGCCGGCCCGAGGTCCTCGGCGTCTTGTCGGCCTCGTCCATCACGTCCGCCTCCCCTCCGCTTCCGTCTACGCTGGCCAGTATGAGTCTGGCGGACCAGCCTGGCCCCTCGGCGGCCACGCCCGCCTCGGCGCCCGCCTCGGTGCCCGTCCCGGGCCAGGGTGGCGCCGACGCCCTCCCGGGGTGGCCGGTGCGCCGCTGGTCGCGGCGCGCGCGGCTCGCGGGCTACCTGGGGGTGGCGGCGGTCGTGGCGGCGGGCTCGACGATGATCTACCTCGTCGACCCGGCCGAGCCGGGCCACTACCCGACCTGCCCGTTCAAGCTGGTGACCGGCCTGGACTGCCCCGGCTGTGGCTCGATGCGCGGGCTGCACCAGCTGCTGCACGGGCACCTGGGGCACGCGGCGAACTACAACGTCCTGCTGGTCGTCGCCGCGCCGTGCCTGGTGGTCGGCTGGCTGGTCGCCATGGCTCGGCTGCTGGGCTTCCAGGTCCGGCTGCCGCAGCCACCCGCGTCGCTTTACCGGGCGATCCCGGTCCTGGTCATCGCGTTCTGGATCGTGCGCAACATCCCGGGACCCGTCGGCCACTGGCTGCACTCGTAGGCGACCCGTAGTTCGCCCATGGCTGGCCCGGCGTCCACGTACTTCCCGCGTATTCCTCCCCGCATAAGGCCGGAGACGGTTGATCGCACCGCTCGCTCGCCAGGGCGGCACGATCCGGTTACTTGGGGGACTTCGCTACAGTTCGACCGGATGTCCCAGGACCCTGGGGGTGCGAATGACGCAGGGCACGGGCCGGTGTGCCGGCCAGATCCAACTGGTCGGGTTGACGCACCACCATCCCGGGGCCTCGGCCGCCGCGGTGGCCGGCGTCGAACTGACCGTCGCCCCCGGCGCGTCGCTCGCCCTGGTCGGCCCCGCCGGCGCGGGTAAGACGACCGTGCTGCGCCTGGTCGCCGGGCTCGAGGCCCCGACCGAGGGCCATGTGCTGCTGGACGGGGCGGAGGCCGCCGACCTGCCGGCCGTGCGCCGCCACGTCGTCGCGGTGTTCGGGCGCTACAGCCTCTTCCCGTTCCTCGACGTCGCCGCGAACGTCGCCTTCGGCCTGCGGGGTGGCGCACCCCAGTCGCGCGGGCGGGCGCTGGCCACCCCGGCCGGCCAGGCGGCGGCGGCCCGCCGGGTCCGCGAGGCGCTGGAGCTGGTCCGGCTGGGTGACTACGCCCGCCGTCGCCCGCCGCAGCTCTCGCCGGCGCACCAGCAACGGGTGGCGATCGCCAGGGCGCTCGTGCTGCGTCCGCGGGTGCTGGTGCTCGATGAGCCGCTCGGCACGGTGGACGACGAGGACCTGCGCGTCCGGCTGGCGGCCGACCTGCGCGTGCTGCACCGCCAGCTCGGGTTCACGCTGCTGTACGCGACCCGCTCGGCCGGCGAGGCGTCCGCGCTGGCCGACCGCGTCGCGGTCCTCTCGGAGGGTCGCCTGCTGCTGGAGGCCGAGCCGGCCGAGGACGCGGCCGCGCGGCCCCGCGACGACGGATCCTCGGACGACGAGTCGGACGAATCGGCGGGCCGGCGGATGCTGGCCACGACCGACACCCCCGAGGCAGGCGCACCGGCCGCCTGATGCCTGTGCCTGACGCCTGCCGCAGCCGGTTTCCCTGTCGCTCAGGCAGGTAGCCGCCGTTCGCGGCGCATCCGCGCGGACCGTTCGGCGGCGACGGCGGCCCTCGCGGCCGGGTACCCGCGGGGCCGGGATTCGAGGGGAAGCCGGTTACTGTGGTCAACGCCGGGAACGGGCGAGGCAGTACCTGAGTACGCGACGCCGGAGCACGTGAGCAACCGGAGCGCGTGAGCAACCTGGTGTGCGTGAGCAACCGGAGTGCGCGGGGAAAGACCGCCGGGGCCCCGACCCAGACCCACCGGGAGGCAACGATGACCGAGCCCGCCGACTATGCGCGGGAGACGTTCGACTCGTCGAGCGTTCTCGACGACGTGCCGCTGACCGTCGAGGAGAGCCTCGACAGCGACGACCTGGGCGACACCGACGCGGGCCTGGACCCTCTCGACGACAGCTGGGACGCCCCGGACCGGCCGAGTGCCGAGACCCGGCACCGTCCGACCGCCACGGAGGGCCGGGCGGGAGCCTCGCTGGACGACCAGCTGGCCCAGGAGATCCCGGACGTGGATCCCTACCTGGAGGCGGAACGCTCCGAGTCGGGCCCGGTGCTCGACGACGACGTCGAGGGGATCAACACGCCGTTCGGTGACGATGGCGGCAGCTTGCGGCTGGCCGGGCTGGTCGCCGACGACGCGAACGGCCCCGGCGACGTGCCGACGGGGCGGCGGGCCGAGTACCTGGGCGACCCGGAGACGTGGCCGGTGGCTCCCGAGGAGGACGCCCTCCACCTCGACTGAGCGGGACTGGACCGAGCGGCCCAGAGCGGCCCTGGGTGCGTCCGCCGGCGCCGCCGGTGACCGCCCGGCGGTCGTCTGGTGCCCGCCCGTTAGCGTCCCGTTACGCAAGGTGGCCGATGTTTGGCGGACAGACGCTGCCAGATGGGCGGCGCGCGCCAGCGTGGGCACACCGGGCGGGCAATTCCACCCCGCTTGTCGGTGAGACACGGATAACGTATAGCGTCCGCTTCGTGGCTACTGTTGCGGACCGGATTCTCGGCCATCTGACCGGGGCTCCAACCGGTTTGGACGACGGCAGACTCGCGGAGGCCATTGGTGCCAGCCGCAGCTCTGTCAACAACGCGTGTCGCAAGCTCGCCGAGCAGGGGCGGCTGGTGCGGATCGTCGGCCCCGACGGCAAGATCGTGAACCAGGTGGCGGTCGGCACCGCGGCCCCGCCGAACGGGCAGACCGCCGAGGCGCCCGCGGCTGAGGAGTCCGTCGCCGCGGCCCCCGCCGCCCCGGCGGCCGCCGACAGCGACGTGGACGACGCACCGCAGATCCCGGCCGCGCGCCAGGGGTTGGACGACGTGCCCGGCATCCCGGCGGCCCGCCTTCCGGGCGACGACGAGCCGGCGCCGCCCGCGCCGGCGGCCGAGGAGGCCACGCCGTCGACCGAGCCGGCCGCTGAGACCGTCGAGCCGGTGGCTGCCGAGGCGGAGCCGGAGCCCGCACCGGAGCCGGAGCCCACCCCGGAGGTGGCGCCCGTGGCGTCAGCCGAGCCCGCGGCTTCCGAGGAGGAGCCGGCCGCTCCTGTCGTCGAGGCGGCCGCCGCGCCCGAGCCCGCGTCCGAGCCGGTCGATGTGGCCGTCCCCGAGGACGAGGTGGCGGAGGCGGAGCTCATCGCGGCCCCGGCCACGTCACCGGACGCCGACACGGCGGCCACCGATGACACGGCGGCCGATGACGCCGACGGCGACATCGAGGACGCCGACACGTCCACCGAGCCGGATCCGCCCACATCCACCTCCGGCGCCCGGCGGCCGTGGTGGCGGCGCTTGCTGCCGCTGCGCTAGCCGCTTCGGTCGGGCTGGCCCATGCCAGCCGGCGAGATGTCGCGCCCGCCGCGCGGGTGTGAGCCGCGTCCCGGTTGGCTGGAGCCGGCGGGGTATCGGCGCGGGAATAGCGTGACAGCGTCACGGAACTCACCAGGGGAGAGCATGTCCATCCGAGCCCGAGCGCTCGTCGCCGCTGTGGCGCTGTCGACGCTGGCCTTGTCCGCGTGCGGCAGCCGGGTCCACGACGACGGCAGCGACACCGGAAACACCGGGAACACCGGCGGCGCCACGCAGGGGGCGTCCGCCAACACGGCGTCCGACACCGGTGTCACCCCGGACGAGATCAAGGTCGGGGTGATGGCGGCCAAGAACAGCCCCCTCGGCGCGGACACCTTCTCGGCGACCACCTTCGGCGCGCAGGCCTACTTCAAGGCGCTCAACGACGCCGGCGGGGTGAACGGCCGGAAGGTCACCGCCGAGCTCTGCGACGACAAGGGCAGCGGCGACGGCAACGTCACCTGTGTCCACGACCTGATCGATGACAAGAAGGTCTTCGCCTTCGCCGGCACGACGTCGTTCGACTACGCGGGCGCGCCGTACGTCAGCCAGAAGGGCGTCCCCGACGTCGGCGGTGAGCCGGTCTCCGGAACCGCCTACTACCAGTACCCGCACCTGTACTCGATCTACGGTGGCTTCGGCTACCCGCGGGACGGCAAGGCGCCGGGTTACGACGGCAAGCTGTACGCCGGCACCGAGAACTACCGCTGGTTCAAGGAGAAGCTCGGTGCCAAGACGGCGGCGGTCGTGTACTTCGAGATCGGGCCGTCCAAGCAGTACGCGGACTCGATCGCGGCGGGCCTGCAGAAGGAGGGGTACAAGGTCGTCAAGGAGTCGATCAACCTCGGCCTGCAGAACTGGGACGCGGCCGTGCTGGACATGAAGCGCCAGAATGTCGACCTCGTCTTCGACGCGCTGACCTCCGACGCCAACGTCGCGCTGTGCCAGTCGATCCAGGCCCAGAACATGCCGCTGAAGGCGAAGGTCACCACCACCCAGAGCTGGACGGACGCGGCCGGCGAGGCCTACAAGTTCACGCCGACGTGCCTGAACAACCTGTACGCGATCAGCCAGAGCGAGAACTACAACAACGTGGATGACCCGGAGGTCAAGAAGTACCGGGACGCCATCGCGAAGTACTTCCCGGACCGGGCCGGCAAGATGAGCATGTGGATGTTCGAGGGCTACATCTCGGCGATGTGGCTGACGGACGCGATGAAGTCCTGCGGAGCGGACCTGACCCGCAAGTGCGTCGACAACTACATGAGCACGACGACCTATGACGCGAACGGCCTGCTCATCCCGCACAACTTCAAGGTCGTCGACACCCCGCCGGCGACCCACAACGGCTGCCTGAACGTGGTGCGCTGGACCAACAGCGCTCCGACCGGCAAGGCTGGCTGGACGTCTCAGACCGACGACATGACCAAGAACTGCTTCGACGTCCCAATGTTCAGCTTCAACGCCGGCTGACGGTTCCACCCGGCTGGAGAAGCGGCCCAGAGAGGGCCGTCCGCAGGGAAATTTCGAGGGGCGCTGGTCCCGGCATCAGCCGGGACCAGCGCCCCTCGGCATTTTCTGAGATCGTCGCTCGGTCGCCGTGTCGCGGCGGCGGGCTTAGGCGTGCGCGAGCTCCGCGGGGTCGCCGACGAAGGAGCGCTCGCCACGGTGCAGGACGTAGGCGAGGTCGGCCATGCCGAGCGCCGCGTCGGTGTACTGGTCGGCCAGGATGACCGTCGTGCCGGTCGCGGCGACGGTCGCGAGCCACTCGAACAGCTCGGCGGCCACCTTCGGCGACAGGCCCAGCGAGAGCTCGTCGACCATCAGCACGCTCGGGCGGGCGAGCAGGGCGCGGGCGAGCGCGAGCATGCGTCGCTCGCCGCCCGACATCGAGCCGGCCCGCTGGGGCAGCCGGTCACGCAGCTTCGGGAACGCCTCCAGCGCCGGCGTGATGTCCGGGTGCCCGGTGGCCTCGGCGACGACGAGCAGGTTGTCGCGTACCGAGAGGCTCGCGAACACGGCCCGCTCGTCCGGTACCAGCAGGAGGCCGCGTCGTGCCCGGTCGACCGTGGACATCCTGGTGATGACCTGGTCGCGCCAGGTGAGCGTGCCGCTGCGCAGAGAGACCAGTCCGGCGAGGACACGCAGCGTCGTACTCTTGCCGGCACCGTTGACGCCGAGCAGTGCGGTGACCTTGCCGGACGGGATGACGAGATCCAGGCCGTGCAGCACCTCGACGGCGCCGTAGCCGGCGCGGGCACCGGTCAGCCGCAGCTCGATGCCGTCGGGGGCCGGAGCGCCGGCGCGTGCCGTCGCCGCGGCCGCGGCCGCCAGTGCGCTGGCGGACGAGCCGGCCGCGATGGCGGCGGACGATGAATCCGGAGCGGTCATGCCACCGTTCCCTGCGCGAGGTAGACGGACTGGACGGTCGGGTCGGCGCGAACCGCCGCCGGGTCGCCGTGGGCGACCACCCGGCCGCCGACCATCGCGTAGACCTGGTCGCACACGGTGAACACCAGGTCGACGTCGTGGTCGACGAGCACGATCGCCACGCCGTTGGCGGCGATCCGGCGCAGCAACTGGGAGAACCGCTCGGTCTCGGCGGCGTCGAGGCCGCTGGCCGGCTCGTCGAGCAGCAGCACGTCCGGGTGGGTGCACAGCGCCCTGGCGCACTCGGCCAGCCGCAGCGCTCCGGTGGGCAGCGACCCGGTGATCACGTTGGCCACGTCGGTCAGGCCGAGGGAGGCCAGCATCTCGTCGACTACCTCGTCGTGCCGCGCGTTGCCGCGTATGCCGCGGCCGAACAGGCCGCCGGCGTAGTCCCGGCGGCGGTTCTCGACGCCGACCAGCAGGTTGTCCCGCACGGTCATGCTGGTGAACAGCGACGGCACCTGGAACGTCTGTACCAGCCCCAGCCGGGAACGCTGGTCGGGGCGCAGCTTGGTGATGTCACGCTCGCCGAGCAGCACGGCGCCCTCGTCGGGCTGCTCGACGCCGGTGAGCAGGCTGAACACCGTCGACTTGCCGGCACCGTTCGGACCGATCAGCCCGGTGATCAGCCCAGGCGGCGCGGAGATGTCGACGTGGTCGACCGCTGTGAGCCCGCCGTAGCGACGGACGAGGCCGACGGCGCGTAGTTCGGCGCGGCTCACCACCGGCCTCCTTCCAGGTGGTTGCTGTTCGAGCCCGCCGGCACGGAGCCGGCCTGCTGGCCGGTGGACGAACCGGAGGCGCGTGGCCCGACCTCGCCGGCCGGTGCCGGGATCACGGCGTCGGGGCCCGTGCTCCTGGCGCTCAGCATGCGTAGCAGTGTCTGGCCGAACGGGGTGAGGTCGAGCCCACGCTCGGTCGCGATCCGCTCGGCGGCCGCGAGGCCCGCCGAGCCGGCGGCCAGGGGCTCGCTGAGCCAGACGCCCGCCGGAACCTCCGGCGTGGCCGTGGCAGCCGCGTCGCCCGGTGCGGTGGGGCGGGGGATGGCTGCCCCGAGACCTGCGGCGGCCGGCGGCCGCGGCACCGGGCGGACCAGGGCCTCGGGCTCGACGAACTGGTCGGCGAGGCGCTGGGCGACGAACCGCGCCAGGCCGCGGACGGCCGAGGCGAGGCCGCCGGGCAGCCAGCCCAGGGAGAGCGCCAGGATGCCGATCGCCAGCGTCGACGAGCCGGACGGTGCGAGCACGTCGATCGCGACGATCAGGGACGCGCCGATGATCGCGCCGACCGCGCTGTCCGCACCGAAGACCACCATCGCGGTGAACCACAGCAGGCTCTGGATCGGCTGGAAGGTCTGCGACGAGAACGACGAGGCGCCCTGCACCAGCAGCGCGCCGCCGAGGCCGGCGACGACCGAGGACATGGTGAACGCGATCAGCTTGAGGTTGCGCACGTCGACGCCGACCGCCGCCGCGCCGCCGGTGTTGTCGCGCACCGCGAGCAGTGCCCGGCCCAGCCGGCCGCGGTGCAGGCTGCGCACGGCGAGCAGGCCCAGGCCCAGACCGACCAGCTCGATGACGTAGAACGCCTTGTCGTTGAGCTGCCAGCCGCCCAGGTACAGGGAGTTGACGTAAAGACCGCTGGAGAACTTGGGCTGCTCGAAGACGAACTGGCTGACGACGGCGCCGACGGCGAACGTGGTCAACGCGAGCGTGAGGCCACGCCGCCGGATCGCCGGGTAGCCGGTGATCAGACCGACCGGGGCGACCAGGATCGCCCCGACCAGGATCGCGAGCAGTCCGGGCATCCTCGGCAGGCCGAGAAAGTCGCCGTTCGCGAGCTTCAGTGAGAACAGGGCACCGAGGCCCGCGTAGCCGGCGACGCCGAGCGACACCTGCCCGCTGTAGCCGGTGACGATCACCAGTGACAGCATGATCAGGGCGACGGCCGGGACGTCGAAGGCCGAACGCAGGTCCGCGGCCCGGAAGAGCAGCGGCGTGAGCAGCATGACGAAGCCCGCGAGCTTCCACACCAGGTCCTTGCTGCGCTCCTCGACCGTCCCGGCCGGGTCCTGCGCGCCGCGGCTGGACAACCGGCCGGCCGAGCCCGCGTCGCCCAGCTCCTTCAGCTTCGGGATGGCCAGCAGCAGCACGAGCAGGACGACCACGAAGAGGTTCGACTCGAGCGACCGGTAGACGTCCGCGAACTGGCCGTCCACCTTGAACTGGGTCAGCTCGCTCTGCAGGATTCCGATCGCGAGGCCCGCGAACACGGCGATCGGCAGGCTCGCTAGGCGAGCGGCGACGACGACGGCGAACGTCTCCAGGACGACGAGCGACAGCCCGTACGGGGACAGCTGCAGCCGGGGCGCGAGCAGCACGCCGGTGAAGCCCGCGAGCGTCGTGCCGAACGCCCAGCCGACGGCGGCGACCCGGTCGGCCGGCACCGAGGACAGCTCCGCGAGCTGGCGGTCGTCGACGACGGCCCGCATCTGCCGGCCGAACCTGGTGCGGTTCTGCACCACTCCGAGCGCGACACAGCAGACGACGATGAGGATGAGCGTGCTGATCGTGTCGACACCGATGCGGTGCCCGCTGATCCCGACCGACTTGTTCGGGAACAACGGCGGGGTGTCGTTCTTGGAGCCGAGCCCCCAGATGCCGGCGCACATGCCCAGCGTCAGCACCAGCACGCCGAGGCTCGCGACCAGTGACTCAGCCGCGGAGGCGCGCCGCCGGGCGAGCGGACGGAAGACGAACCGCTCCAGCAGCAGGCCGAGCAGGGGTGACAGGATGGCGAGCGCGAGCACGGCCGCGAGCCACTTGGGCAGGTCCCACTCGACCGCCATCTGCCGGTACACGTAGGCGACCAGGGCCGCGATGCCGCCCTGGGCGAGGTTCAGGACCCCGTTGGTGCGGTAGGTGACCAGCAGGCCGATGCCGGACAGCGCGGCGATCGCGCCGATGGCGAGGCCGGCGATCGCCAGGTCGACGCTGAGCATCGGTTAGCCGACCAGGATCGGCGCGCAGACCGAGCACGGAGACAGGCCGCGCCCGCTGACCTGCGACGCCTCGACCCGCTGCGCGGCCTTACCGGCCAGCAGCTCACAGCCGGGCCGGTGGAAGGTGCGCCCGCCCGGCACCGCGTAGACCGAGCCGTCGTCGGCCGGCAGCGACTGGGCCGGCGGCTGGGCGGTCGGCGGCGGCACCGTCCCCGCGCCCGCGGGGGAGCCCGCGTTCGCCGCGGCGACCACCAGGGCGTGCAGGTCGTCGACCTGCGTGGCGAGGCGCCCCTGGGCGGCCGTCGCGCGGCTTGCCTGTGTCGACTCCAGCCGATCGGCGATCAGCAGGGCGCTGCCGACGAGCACGAGGGCCAGCCCGCCGAACCCGCCGGAGACCACATAGGGCAGTTGGAGCCCCGGGTCGCTCTCGCCCGAGACCCCCAAATAGCAGCTGAGCAGTAGGACAGCGCCCGCCGCGATCACCACCCAGCCTCGCAGCGCCCGGACGACGTCTACCACCAGCCGGGAGGTGGTCCGCGACTCCGTCGCGCCAGCGCTCTGTTCGTCCACCGTGTTCCCCCAGGAACGTGTTCATCCGGAAACCGGGCGGGGACACCCCGCTGGTCGTCCGCCAAGGCGATCCACGACGCGGCGTGTGGACACGCGCGCGAAGGAGATCGCCAGCCATTAGACGCCAGATTAGTGTGCGGAGGTGGCGACGTGTGCCCATGGGGGTGGTCGAGCGGAATCGCGTGCACGACTACCCCGGCGGCCGACCAGCGACTTCGTCGGAATCGGTCGTCTTCGTGACGCCGCGCGGTCCACGGCCGACTGCCTCGGTGGCGGACCGTGGCCTCGTCGGGCGCCCCGGGCGGCCACGGACCGTCCGCCTCAGCTGGGGCCGCGGGGGTGTGGCGGGGCGAAAGCGAAAGCGGATGCGGCGAGCGGGGTGCCGGGGTCGGTGCCGGGAGAGCCGGTCGCCTCGGTGGCTGGCGTCGGGAAGGGCGCGCAGTGGTCGACCCAGACCTGACGGCGGGTGCGCCGGCGGCGGTCCTCGACCTCGAGCGGCGCGGGTAGCGCGCTCAGGGCCACCTGGAGGTGGGCCCACTCATGGGCGGTCTCCCAGGCCGTGAACGAGCCGAGATGGTCCCCTTCGTGGTCGTAGACGTGGTAGGGACGGCTCGCTCGGCCGACAGCCACCGAATCGTGGCTCTCCTCGCGCTTCCAGAGGCATCCGGTCATGGGCCCCGCTTCTGCCGCGACGACAACGACCTTTCCAGGGTTCCGGCGGCCGGCGGTGGCGGTCCAAGGCCCCGGCGTCATAGCGGTGCGGTTCTTCTCACATCGGTGTGGGTGCCCGACCCGTCACGCACGTCGACGTCGACGCCATCGTCGCCGCTGTCGCCGGCCAGCGGGCCGCGCAGGAGGGACCATCGCCACGCGTCGGAGATGATCTGGTCGAGCTTCGAGTGGCGGGGCCGCCAGCCCAGCTCGGCACGGATCCGCCCGCTGTCGACCACCAGCGCCCGCGGCTCGGTCACCGGCGGGGCGAACTCCCGGCGCACCGGGCGCGCGGTCACCCGCTCGACGGCGGCGAGCACGTCGCTGACGGACACGCCGGTCCCGCTGCCCACGTTGTAGACGCGGCGCTCGCCGGGCGGGACGGCCTCCAGCGCCAGCGCGTACGCCTCCGCGGCATCGCGCACGTGCACGTACTCGCGCAGCGCCCGCCCGTCCCCGTTGATCCGGAAGGCGTCCGTCCGGCCCGCGGCGACGAGCAGCGCGGCCGGGATGATCCTGGTCGTGTCCCGGTCGACGTGCCCCGGCACGCCACCGGAAACGTTGAAGAAGCGCAGCACGACGGCACCGATCCGGCCGGTCGCGGCCTGGTGGGCGATCGCGTGCTCCGCCGCGAGCTTCGAGGCGCCGTACGGGTGCACCGGCTCGGCCGGCTGGGACTCCGGGACCAGAGCGGAGCCCGGGTCGCCGTAGACGGTCCCGGTCGAGCCGAACACCACCACCGGCGGCGGCCCGCCCGCCGCGACGCCGCGGTCGAGCGTCGTGAGCAGGTTGACCGTTCCGGTGACGTTGGTCTCGAAGTACCGCAGCGGCTCGGCGCGCGACTGGCGCACCCGGGTCAGCGCCGCCAGGTGGCAGACGCCGTCAAAGCCCCGGTCAAGGCGCGCCTCGTCCAGCGAGCGTGGGTCGAGCAGGTCGGCCGCGACCACCTCGATGCCGCGCCGCAGCGCCGGTGACCGCGCCGCCGGCGCTCCGGGCCGCACCAGCGCGGTGACCTGGTGCCCCCGCGCCGCGAGCAGGTCGGCGACGACACCCCCGATGAACCCGCCGGCGCCGGTGACCAGGATCCTGCGCGAGCGTCCCCCGCGAGACGGCACTCAGGACGCCGCTCGAAGCCGAAGCCCCGGCAGCAGCTGCTCGCGGTGACGCCAGGCGAGCTCCAGGCAGGCGGCGGCGGCCGGCGCGAGCGGCTCGCCGTCGATGAGCCGGCGCAGGGTGGCGTAGGTGAACGGGATGCCCTCGGCGACGGCGCGGTGCGGCCCGGCGGCGACCACCGTTCCCTCGGCGTTGCTGTGCACCATCTCCGCGAACATGTTGTCGAACGTGTCGGCCTCGATGACGACGACGGTGAGGATCTCTGCGAAAAGGGTCAGCGCGTCGACGCCCACCCCGAAGCAGGACACCCGTACCCGGCCGTCGCGGCGCGCCTCGTCGAAGGCACGGAACGGCTCGTCCGCGTCGTAGTCGATCGGGGCGGACGAGTTGCCGTCGTGCTCGGTGTTGCCCAGCAGCTCCTCGGACAGCTCCCGCATGATGTTGCGCCACAGGTCGAAGTCGGCCCGG
The DNA here is from genome assembly GCF_000235425.2 of Pseudofrankia saprophytica. Taxonomy (NCBI): domain Bacteria; kingdom Bacillati; phylum Actinomycetota; class Actinomycetes; order Frankiales; family Frankiaceae; genus Pseudofrankia; species Pseudofrankia saprophytica. The sequence continues at coordinate 8,134,433 of NZ_KI912266.1, read as the reverse complement.
TGGTGGAAGGGTGTGATCCCGGACGGCTGGAAGACCCCGGCCGGGATGACGTGGTAGACGCCGCCCGCGGTGGCCACCGAACCGGCGCTGCGCCGGTGCAGCAGGAAGCTCGCGGAGTCGCGGTCGGCCCGGATGGTCAGCGTGTTGATGGACGGCAGCACCGGCCGGCTGGCGAGGTCGAACGGGTCGCCGACGCGGCGGCGGAACGGCAGCGACGGCCAGGCGAGCCCGCCGGACATCATCGCGGCGGCGGTCTCGTGCGCCACCGTCTCACAGACGTCGACGGCGTCGAAGTAGGTGGTGTGGCTGAACGCGAGCCTGGGCAGGCCGGCGCGGTCACCGCCGGGGCGGGCCTCGGCGCCGGTCCTCGCATCGCCGGCGGTGAGCAGCCGAGGAGTGGTCTCGTCGCGGGCGATGTCGACGAGCCGGAAGCTCAGCCGGTTCTCGAACAGGGTCGGCCGGTCCAGGTCGCGCATCGCGCGGGTGTAGCGCTGGTAGCGCACGTACGGGCCGCCGTCGGCGATCAGCGGGCGGGCGCCGTCGGTCTCCGGCTCGCCCCCGGTGAGGACCGGCTCGGGGACGTCGTCGGCCCAGCGCAGCGCGACCTCGTCGATGTCGAGCGGTTGCGGCCAGATCCAGCCCGGCCTGGCCAGCAGACCGGAGAAGAGGCGGTAGGGCTCCGGGTAGAGGCCGGCGGCGGCCTTGGCCAGTTTGATCCGGTTGCGGTTGAGGGTGTCCCGGGTGACCTTCCAGGAGCGCTGGCTGGCGGCGGCCTGCTCGGCGAACGCGTCCCGGGTGGCGTCGCGACGCCGGTCCGCGAGCGTGCCGGGCGCGAGGCCGACGTCCTCGGGCGCGAGGTCGAGGTGACGGGCGATGTGACGCAGCGTCGAGATGTCATGGATCGCCCGCCGGCCGCTCTCGACCTTGGAGACGTACGACTGGTCGAACCCCAGCTGGTCGGCGAGTTGCTGCTGGGTTAGGCCGTGGGCCTGCCGATAGGCGCGAAGCAGCTGGCCGACGCCGACGGGAGCAGGGGTCGGCCGTGGCGGCGTCCACAGCCAAGTCTGACCGGTCACCCGGTGTCCTCTCGGGTCGTAGCTGGGTTACAGGAAGTGAGCCTAACTAGTCGGGCATCTGCAGGCGCATAGGGACAATTCGTACATGCATTCGGGAGGGCGACCGTAGTGGTGCGGATCGCCACCGCTGGACGCGGCCGGGCGTAAGGAGATCCGCCGACATCCCGTCGCACCGCTGGGGTCGCGTCGCCAGCCACGGCGTTGTCCGCACCGGACGTTCGTCGACGTTCCATTGCTTTTTAGGTGTCTTGTTGGTCTTTCGTTGTTGGCGGATCACTTGTTCGGTATGCCGTCCGCCAAGTCGAGGAAGACGACGACCACGATGGCCACAGCGACCCAGCGCAGCAGGCCCATACGGCCCCAGATCTCCCGCGCGAGGCTTCTTCCAGCTCGGCCACCCAGCACCAGCAGGGCAAACAACGCCCCGCCGACGACGACCAGAAATACCCCCGCATAGTTGCCGTGCACGGTCACAACGATCGCATGCCGACCTCGACGGACGGGCACGCCATCCGGGATCACGCCGTCTACCGCGGCACAGGCGGCACGGATCCAGGAGGGCGCGGGCGCCGGCCGGCAGCGAAGGTGACCAGTTCATCAGCGCACGTCCGGTGAGCCCGCGCACGTCATAGCCTGCCCGAACCCGCCCGGCTTTCGACGTGGCCCGCCCGTGTCGGGCGTGATCTCCCTGTGTGCTCCCCCGCGCGGCGTCGCCGGCCAGCGCCGCGCGGTCGAAGAAGACCTGTGGCGATGGGCCTTTCCGACGGTGCACTAGCGCGTCGCGCCGGGGGAGGGCGGCCATGACCAACTGGGCTGGTCCGGTGCCGTCGGCGCGTCGGGACCCGCCGGTCCGCCTTGGTGCTGGAAGGGTTGTGCGACACCCGTCCTTCGTTGGGCGCGCCATTCGGACTTTTCCCGCGCGCCATGGCTTGGGGATACCTACCCTGGTCCGGATGTCCACGGCGCTTTTTACAGATCATTACGAGCTGACGATGCTCCGCGCAGCACTGAAATCGGGTGCCGCGGGGCGTCGGGCCACCTTCGAGGTGTTCGCTCGGTCACTGCCGGCCGGCCGCCGTTACGGCGTCGTCGCCGGTACCGGCCGGCTACTGGAGGCGCTCGCTGACTTCCGGTTCGGCCCGGACGAGCTGAGTCTGCTCACTGGCACCGGCGTCATCGACGCCGAGACCGCGGACTGGCTTGCCGGCTACCGCTTCTCCGGCGACATCCATGGCTTCGCTGAAGGCGAGCCCTACCTACCTGGAACCCCGGTGCTGGTGGTGGAGGGCCCGTTCGCCGAATGCGTGCTGCTGGAGACGCTGACCCTGTCGGTCCTGAACCACGACAGCGCGATCGCCGCCGCCGGCGCCCGGATGGTGCAGGCGGCCGGTGACCGACCTCTCATCGAGATGGGTTCCCGGCGCACCCACGAGGAGGCCGCCGTCGCCGCGGCCCGGGCCGCCTACCTCGTCGGCTTCGCCGCCACCTCGAACCTGGAGGCGGCCAGGCGCTGGGCGGTGCCGACCTCCGGCACCGCGGCCCACGCCTTCACCCTCGTCCACGCGACCGAACGGGACGCCTTCGCGGCCCAGGTGGCGACCCTCGGCGCCGAGACCACCCTGCTCGTCGACACCTACGACACGCGGGAGGGCATCGCGGCGGCGGTCGCCGCCGCCGGTCCCGGCCTCGGCGCCATCCGCATCGACAGCGGCGACCTGGCCGCCGGCGTGCGCGCGGCCCGGATCCAGCTCGACGCGCTGGGCGCCACCGAGACCGGTGTCATCGTCACCGGGGACCTCGACGAGCACGGGATCGCCCGGCTCGCCGGCGTCCCCGCCGCGGCCTACGGGGTAGGCACCAGCCTGGTCACCGGCTCGGGCGCGCCCACCGCCGGCTTCGTCTACAAGCTCGTCGAGGTCGATGGCCGCCCGGTGGCCAAGACGTCCGTCGGCAAGGCCACCCGCGGCGGCCGCAAGGAGGTGCTGCGCCGGCACGGCGCCGACGGAGCCGCGGTCGTCGACCTGGTGGTACCAGCCGGCTACCGCCCCGGCGGCAGCGGCGCGGACGGGCGGCGCACGGCGGACGGCCAGGTTCACAGGAGCGACGGGCTGGCGCCGGCCGAGCTCGACGGGCCGGTCGCGCCGCCCCCGGTCCCGGGCCAGCTGGGCGGCCCCGGGTACGACCGGCCGCTGCTCGTGCCGCTGGTGCGGGCCGGCGCGGTCGTGGACGCCACGGCGACGGGCGCGGCGGGGCTGCGCCGCGCCCGCGAGCACCACCGCGCGGCGATCGCCGACCTGCCGGCGCACGCCCGCTCCGTCACCTTCGGCCATCCCTGCCTGCCGGTCATCAGCGCCGTGCCGTCGCCCTGATGAGCGTGGCCGCTGCGGCCCGCGTCAGCCGGTGAGAGAAGCTGGATCTGTGAGCCGAGCGACAATCCGAGGCCAAGGTGGCGCCACCGGTCAGGGGGCGTCGCGCGGCCAGGGGACGTCGCGTGGGCCGGTCCGGCAGCCGAGCACCAGCGTCACCGTCGACGTGGTGTTGCTCACACTGCGGGCCGGGCGGCTGTGCGTGCTCGTCATCCAGCGCGACGAGCCCCCGTTCCAGGACTACTGGGCGCTGCCGGGCGGCTTCGTGGGCGCCGACGAGGACCTGGACTCCTCGGCCCGCCGCCAGCTCGCCGAGGAGACGGGCGTCACCGCGGCCGGCCACCTGGAGCAGCTCTACACCTACGGCGACCCGGGGCGGGACCCGCGCACCCGGGTCGTCAGCGTCGCCTACCTGGCGTTGTTGCCGAACCTGCCGCAGCCGGAGCCGGGCCGGCGCGGCCAGCAGGCCCGCTGGTGGCCGGTCGAGGACCTGGACTCGCCGGAGGGCCCGACCCTGGCCTTCGACCATCCGCGCATCGTCGCCGACGGGGTGGAGCGGGCCCGCAGCAAGCTCGAGTACACGCCGATGGCGGCGGCCTTCTGCGAGGAGCCGTTCACCCTCGCCGACCTGCGCCGGGTCTACGAGGCCGCCTGGGGGGTGACCCTGGACCCGCCCAACTTCCGGCGCAAGGTGCTCAGCACGCCGGACTTCGTCCTGTCCGTCGGCGCGGTCAGCTCGCCGCGCGGCGGCGGCCGTCCCGCCCAGCTCTACCGCCGTGGCTCCGCGACCGCGCTCTACCCCCCGCTCCTGCGCCGCTCCGTATGAGGCGGGGCCTGGGCGGGGCGGAGCCGACCTCCCGCCCGACGAGAAGGGAGCCGCGGCATGCGTAACAATAGGGATCGTGACCGCGACCACCGTCTCACCCGCGGACGTCGAGGAGATCGACGAGGAGCTCAGCGACGACCGGCCCTGGGTCACGATCGTCTGGAACGATCCGATCAACCTGATGTCGTATGTGACCTACGTCTTCCAGAAGCTGTTCGGCTACGACAAGGCGACGGCGCGCAAACTGATGATGGACGTCCACCAGAAGGGCAGGGCGTCCGTGAGTAGCGGTACTCGCGACGAGATGGAGCGCGACGCGGCCCGCCTACACACCTACGGCCTCTGGGCCACCGTCAGACAGGACTAGCTGGCTCGTGAGCTGGATGCGCCCCTGGAGTCGGGGCAGACCGCTGGATGGGGACGGGAACGTGGGGTCTTACTACAGGTTCCCGGACTGCTTCCGGCGGACGGCCGGTGGAGTCGAGGTGCGGCTGCCCCGCTGGGAGGGCACGATCCTCGCCGAGCTGGTGCGGCTGATCGACGGCATGCTGGAGCCGCCGCCGGTCGACGACCCGCTGGAGGCGCTCGTCGGCCTGCGTGACACCGCTCCGCCGCCGCCCGAGGACCCGGCGCTGGCCCGCCTGCTGCCGGATCCATACCCGGAGGACCCACTGGCCTCCGGCGACTTCCGCCGCCGCCGCACCGACGACTCGCTGGCCCACAAGCGAGCCGCCGCCCGCCGGGTGCTCGCGACCCTGCCCGGGCCCAGCGAGGTGCTGCTGCTCGACGAGGAAGCCGCCCAGGACTGGTTGACCACGCTGAACGACCTGCGCCTGGTGCTCGGTACCCGGCTCGGCATCACCGACGACGACTTCCTCGAGGAACTCGGCGAGCTGCCGCCCGACGATCAGCGCGCCCCGTTCGTCGAGATGTACGAGCTGCTGACGACCCTCGTCGACAACCTCGTCCGCGCCCTGTACTGAGCGGCCCGCTGCGCGGCGGTGCTGAGCGGATCGCCGCGCGGCGGCCTGATCCCGACGGCAGGTAGCTTGTTCGACGTGCTGCGAATTGAGCGCGCCCTCTACCAGGCGATCGTCGATCATGCCCGCCGTGACCACCCGGACGAGGCCTGCGGCGTGATCGCCGGCCCGGCCGGCTCGGACACCCCGGTTCGGTTCATCGCGATGGAGAACGCGGAACGTTCGCCCACGTTCTACCGGTTCGACTCGATGGAGCAGCTGCGCGTCTGGCGGGAGATGGACGACCGGGACGAGGAGCCCGTCGTCATCTACCACTCGCACACCGCGACCGAGGCCTACCCGTCCCGCACCGACGTCTCGTACGCCTCCGAGCCGGGCGCGCACTACGTGCTGGCCTCCACCAGGGAGCCCGACGTCACGGAGTTCCGGTCGTTCCGGATCGTCGACGGCGCCATCACGGAGGAGCCGGTCGAGATCGCCTGAACCGCTGCTCACGGTGCCGGTGTCATATCTGTGCAACCATGGTTGCTATGACTGCGTCCCACCACCCGATGCGGCCCGGATCCCGGGCCGCGGTGGCCGAGGGCGTTCCGGAACTGCGCCTGGTCGCGCGGCTGCACGTCGACCTCCTGCGGGTGGCCAGCGCCCGCTGTCGCGGCGCGCACTGACCTTCGCCGCGGTCGCGCGCACCGCCGGGAAGCGTTGACACCGTCGACGGTGTTCCCGGTAGGGATCGACAAAGACGTGATCATGTTCGTGAGAGCGGGTCCCGCGGGCCGCGAACCCTGAAACACTGGAGGCCGCTCGCCGCGCCGGTCGGGCTGTCCGGCCGCGGGCGAGCATGGACGCTGGTTTCGTTACGACGCTGGTTCTACGTGTACGTTTCGCGCCCGGACGCGCCGGGCGTGTCGCCGTCGCCCGCGGGCGAGCGGCGCGAACGAACCGAAGGAGACGAGGAACACCATGGCAGTCAAGGTCCGCGTGCCGACCATCCTGCGCACCCACACCGGCGGTTCGAAGCTCGTGGAGGGCACGGGGGACACCCTCGGCGCGCTGTTCGTCGACCTCGACGCCCGCCACGAAGGTCTCCGCGGCCGCCTGGTGTCCGGCGAGGGCGAGGGCGAACTGCACCGCTTCGTCAACGTCTACATCAACGACGAGGACGTCCGCTTCCTCGGCGGCCTCGACGCGAAACTCGCCGACGGCGACGAGGTAACTATTCTGCCCGCCGTCGCTGGCGGCTCCGCCATGATGCCAGCGACTTTGGGCAAGGTCACCATCCTGCCCGCCGTCGCTGGCGGCTGACCGCGGGCCGCGAGCAGGCCACAGATCGGTAGCAGATCATGCGTTACGACTCCCTGGTGGGCTCCGTCGGCAGGACACCGCTCGTCGGCCTGCCGAGGCTGTCACCGTCCGCGGACGTGCGGCTGTGGGCCAAGCTGGAGCAGGACAACCCCACCGGCTCGATCAAGGACCGGGCGGCGCTGTGGATGGTGCAGGACGCCGAGAAGCGCGGCGTGCTCAGCCCCGGCGCGATGGTGCTCGAGCCGACGTCCGGCAACACCGGGATCTCGCTGGCGATGGTCTGCCGCCAGCGGGGCTACCGCCTGACCTGCGTCATGCCGGAGAACACCTCGATCGAGCGCCGGCAGCTTCTGGCGATGTGGGGCGCGGAGATCATCTTCTCGCCGGCGGCCGGCGGCTCGAACGAGGCGGTCGCCGTCGCCAAGCGGCTGTCCGCGCAGCACCCCGACTGGGTGATGCTCTACCAGTACGGCAACCCGGCGAACGCGCAGGCGCACTACGAGACGACCGGCCCGGAGATCCTCGAGGACCTGCCGAGCATCACCCACTTCGTCGCCGGCCTGGGCACCACCGGGACCCTGATGGGCACCGGCCGCTACCTGCGGGAGCGCGTGCCGGGCATCACGATCGTCGCCGCCGAGCCGCGCTACGGCGAGCTGGTCTACGGCCTGCGCAACATCGACGAGGGCTTCGTGCCCGAGCTCTACGACCCGGCGGTGCTGACGTCGCGGTACTCGGTGGGCCCGAAGGAGGCGCTGCGGCGCACCCGCGAGCTGGTCGCCGAGGAGGGCATCTTCGCCGGCATCTCCACGGGCGCGATCCTGCACGCCGCGCTGGGCCAGGCCGACCGCGCCGTCAAGGAGGGCCGACGCGCGGACATCGCGTTCATCGTCTGCGACGGCGGCTGGAAGTACCTGTCCACCGGCGCCTACGCGGGGACGCTGGAGGAGGCCGAGGCCGCGCTCGAGGGCCAGCTCTGGGCCTGACCGGGACTCCGATGGGCACCCGGCCCGGACTCCGGTAGGACGCCGGGGGATCGTGCGGTCCCGCGAACGCCCAGGTTGTGGAGGGTCGAAGGCGCCGAGAGCGGGAAGCGCCAGAGCATGAGATGTGTGGTGGTCGGCGCGACTGGCTATGTCGGTAGCCGGCTCGTCCCCGAACTGCTCGACCGGGGGCACACGGTGCGGGCCGGTGCCCGCAGCCCCGCCAAACTGGCGGACGCGCCCTGGCGTCACCGGGTCGAGGTCGTCGCGGCGGATGTCACCGACGCGGGCCAGATCGCCGCCGCTCTTGCTGGGCAGGATGTCCTCTACTACCTGGTGCACTCCTTGCATCACCGCGACTTCGTCGAACGCGACCGCGCCGCCGCTCACACGGTCGCGGCCGCCGCCCGGCAGGCTGGCGTGCGGCGGATCATCTATCTGGGCGGGATCAGCCCGGTTGGCGAGCAGCTGTCCCCGCACCTTGCCTCCCGCGCGGAGGTCGGGCGGATCCTGACCGAGTCCGGGGTGCCGACGGTCGTGCTGCAGGCGGCCGTCATCATCGGCTCAGGATCGGCGAGTTTCGAGATGCTTCGCTACCTCACCGAACGACTGCCGGTTATGGTTACGCCACGGTGGGTGCATACTCGGGTTCAGCCGATAGCCATCCAGGATGTGCTGTACTACCTCACCCGCACCGCCGACCTGGTGCCGGCGGAAGTCAGCCGTGGCTTTGACATCGGTGGTCCCGAAGTCCTGACCTACTGGGAGATGATGAAGCGATACGCGGCGGTCGCGGGCCTGCCCCGCCGGGTCGTGATCCCGGTGCCGCTGCTTACGCCGTGGCTGTCCGCCCAGTGGGTCAACCTCGTGACGCCGGTGCCCCACAGCATCGCCGTCCCGCTGATCTCGTCGCTCATCCACGAGGTTCGTTGCCACGACCGCGACCTCGCCACGTACGTCCCCGATCCCGCCCGCGGCCTGACCGACTTCGACCAGGCGGTGGCGCTCGCGCTGGCCAGGATCCGGGAGGCGGCGGTGCCGCCCAACTGGTCACGGGCCGGGATCGCCGTCGGGGAACCCCAGCCTCCCTCGGACCCGCTGCCCATGGATCCGGACTGGTCCGGCGGCACCGTCTACCAGGACGTGCGCGAGCTGCCCACGACCGCGGACGCCGGGCAGCTGTGGCGGGCCATCGAGGCCGTGAGCAGCGAGTATGGCTGGCGTCCCCTTCCCCTCGCCTGGTCACCCAGCGGGTGGATCGACCGGCTTGTCGGGGGCGCAGGGGGACGGGGGCGACGGCAGCTCCCGCGCGGCCCGCGTGTCGGCGAGGTCCTCGGCTGGTGGCGGGTCGAGGACGTGGAACAGCCGCGTCGGCTGCGGCTGCGCCCGCGACTGCCGCTGCCGGGCCGCGCCTGGCTCGAGCTCTCCGCCGTTCCGGACGCCGAGGGCGCCGAGGGAGCCCAGGGAGCCCAGGGCGCCCAGGGCGCCGTCTACCGGCAACGTGCGATCTTCGAACCTCATGGTCTCGCGGGCCACGTGGGCTGGAAGGCGCTCGCTGCGCTCCACGGCGCCGCGCTGGGCCGGATGGCGCGTGGCATCGTCGACCTGGCGGAGCATCCGGTGCCGGCGGAGCAGCCCCAGGTGTCGACGGAGCAGCCGTCGGTACCTGCAGAGCAGCTTTCGGTATCGACGGAGCGGCCTTCGGCCTCGGCGGGGAAGCCATGGTGACCACGCTGGCGGTCTTCACCCGTGACCTCCGAGTACACGACAACCCGATGCTCACGGCCGCCACCGACGAGGCCGAGTTCGTCGTGCCGCTGTTCGTGCGGGACACCGGAGCGCCCCGGGACCTGTTCGGCTCCGGCAACCGCGAGCGGTTCCTCGTCGAATGCCTCGCCGATCTCGACCGCTCCCTGCGAGGGCTCGGGGGGCGTCTCGTGGTCCGGGAGGGCGACCCGGTCGAGCAGGTGTGCCGGCTCGCCGACGAGGTCGGCGCCGCCCGGGTCCACATCGCCGCCGACGCCTCCGCGTACGCCCAGCGGCGCCAGACCACCCTGCGCACCGCGCTCGCCGAGCGTGGCCGCGAGCTGCGCAGCCACGACGAGGTGCATGTCGTCGTCGCCCCGGGCCGGGTCACCCCGGTCGGCCGAGACCATTTCGCGGTGTTCAGCGCGTACCACCGGCGGTGGGAGGACGCGCCGTGGCGAGGTGTCGTCTCACCGCCCGAGCGGATCCGGCTGCCGAAGGTCGACCCGGGACACGTGCCGCCCGCCGGGGCCGACGGGCGACAGGCGGGCAAAGGCGGGTCCGCCGGCGCGTCTGCCGGCGGCGAGTCCGCCAGCGGGTTCGCCGGCGGTGAGTCCGCGGGCCGGCGGCGCGCCGAGCTGTGGCTGGGACGGGACGTCGAGCACTACGACGACCGCCGGGACCTGCTGGCCGAGGACGGCACGTCGAGGCTGTCGCCGTACCTGCACCTGGGATGCCTGTCCGCGCGCGAGCTGGCGACCCAGGCGGGTCGGAGCGACGGAGCCCGCGCCTTCGTCCGGCAGCTCGCCTGGCGCGACTTCTACTACCAGCTCCTGGCCGCCCGCCCGGACGCGGCCCATGACGACTACCGGCGTGACCGGGGCGGTGCGCGCGACTGGCGGGACGACCCGGAGGCGCTGGACGCGTGGCGCTCCGGCCACACCGGCATCCCGATCGTCGACGCCGGCATGCGCCAGTTGCTCACCGAGGGCTGGCTCCCGAACCGGGCACGGATGATCACCGCGAGCCTCCTCACGAAAACCCTCGGCCTCGACTGGCGCGCCGGCGCGGCGCACTACCTCGAGCACCTGGTCGACGGAGACCTCGCCAACAACAACCTGAACTGGCAGTGGGTCGCCGGCACCGGCACCGACACCCGCCCGGGCCGCGTCCTGAACCCGCTGCGCCAGGCCGAGCGGTACGACCCGGACGGCATCTACATCCGCCGGTACCTGCCCGAGCTCGCCCACCTGAAGACGCCCGAAATCCACCAGCCCTGGCGGCTACCGGACCACGAGCGCCGCGCCCTCGACTACCCAGCACCGCTCCGCGACCCGGCGGACGGGTTCAGGCCGGTTCGCTCCTGAACGGTCGCCGAATGTCGATGCCCGCGTCCGCGCGCAGCGCCCGCGAGTGCCACCTCAAAGTCTGATGGCGTCCTCGCATCGGCCGGTGATGACCGCGACGACGGTCGAGGCGGCCGGGATCCGCCCGTCGGTGACCATCGCGAACAGGCCGGACATCATCTTCGCGACGTAAACCCATTCCAGGACCAGGCCGTGTCGGTCGGCAAAGTCGTCGATGAAGGCGTCCAGCGCCGGCGTGCGACGGGCATAGCCGCCAAAATGGAACTCCTCGGCCACGCGCCAGTTGGCGGTTGGGTGGCCGAATGCGGCGCGCTGGAGCGATGTGACCTCCTCGGCGAGGAAGCCGCCGCCCTTGAGCACAGAGACCCCGATCGCCTGCCGGTCTGGACCTAGGCCACCGGCGAGGCCGGCGAGGGTGCCGCCAGTGCCGACCGGGCAGACCACCACGTCGACGTCGGGCACCTGGCCGACGAGCTCGGCCGCCAACTGGGCGCAGCCGGGAACCGCCAGTGCGTTGCTACCGCCTTCGGGGAGCAGGTAGAACGGACCGAACTCGGCGGCCAGTTGGGCGAGCAGGACCGGGTCTTGCTTGGCCCGGTAGCGGGTCCGGTCGAGGTAGGTCAGCCGCATCCCGTGCTGCTCGGTCGCGCGAGCGAGGACCGGGTTGAGGGGCAGGTGCTCCTCGCCTCGGATCACACCGACCGTTCGGAAGCCGAAGTGCCAGCCGGCCGCGGCGGTCGCTGCGACGTGATTCGAGTACGCCCCACCGAACGTCAACAGCGTCTCTGCGCCCTGCTCGGCCGCTGCGGCCAGGTTGCCGGCCAACTTCCGCCACTTGTTGCCGGGGAAATCAGGGTGGATCAGGTCGTCCCGCTTAAGCAGTAGCCGCACGGAGCGCAGGCGGTCATCCGGCAGCTCGGCCACTGGCGACGGCACCTCAAACGTCGGCCCGCGCTCCCTTGCCTGTCCGCTCACCTGCCAAGCGTGCCATTCAGCAAGGCCGCCCTGGTCGGGTGCCTCGACGCCGAGTATCCGCGTGAGCTTGAAGACCCGTCGCGGTACTGAGTCCGGATGTCCCGGGATCCGGACAGGCGCCTCAGACCAGGCCAGCCCGGCCGTGCGGCGTCGCGGCAGACGGCCTGCTACCGAAACCGCCGATTCAGGACCAGGACGAGTTCTGACTCCGGCGCAGATCTCGTGATCGTTCTGACCCTGATGAAACGGGGGCGAGCTGGGTCCGGGTGGTCAGCGCCGGTCGGCCGCGATGACCGCGAGATCGTCGTGCTGCCAGGCGACGGCTGGTTCGAAGTCGGCGTGGCGGAGCCATGCGAGCTGGTCGGGCAGGGGGCTGGGCTGATCGTAGGCGCCGTCGATGGGTGTGTACCCGAAGATCTTCTTGCTGCCGCGCACGTTCTAGGGAGGTGTGTGGGGAGCCAGCGGCGGGTGCTGCCGGACAGTTGGCTGGACACCGCGGATCTGAATGGGGCACAGCTTGGCGAGGCAGACCTTCGGTCCGTGCGGTTCGGCTCTACGGCCGGATGTACTGCGGGTCGTCATGGACGGCGGGCTCAGGTCGGTCTGGCGGAGATCGCGAACGTCGGAAGCTGGTCGTCGGAACGCCCGGCAGCGCTCGGGGCTCGGCGTGCGGTTGTAGCCAGCGGATCGCGGAACTGGCGACATCTTGCCGGCCGTCGGCCAGGTCGACTAGCCGGGTTTGCTCGTCGCACGTGTTGCGTCAGGGTGTGGTCGGACGTGAGCGGACGTCACCGTCTGCACGCGGACGGATGGTCGGCAAGGGCGGCGCGACCTGCGGCTACGCGGCGTCCGGCCACGGGCAAGCCCAGCGCCAGACAGGCGACCGTGCGGGAGGGGGGACTTGAACCCCCACGCCCTAGGGCGGCAGATCCTAAGTCTGCTGCGTCTGCCATTCCGCCACTCCCGCGCGCCTCTAGCGTATCGATCGGTGAGGGGCCGGTGGGCGGGCCGGGGGTGGGCCTGGTGGGCGCGGCGGCGGGCGATGCACCTGCGTGCCAGACGATGAAGGAGTCGCGCACGACAGGTGGTTAGATGCCTACGCGGAGCAAGGCCGGTGGCTTCGCAGTAGTCCTGACGTGACGCGACACGCTGCAAGATGCAACGTGACTGGCGGCGTGCGCGTCAATGAAGTCAGAAGGGATTGGAGCGCCCGCTCGACTGAGCTGGTTCGGCTGGTGGGCCTGGCGTACAGAGGCAGTGTGCCGCGGCCTCGTGAGCGCTGGACTAGCGCTCGCGAGGGTCGAGACGCGAGATCTCTGATGTGGCTCGGCCATCGCGTCGGCGGCCGGCGCTCACCGACGACCAGGCCCGAAAGACCTCCAACGTTCAGCGGCGGATCCCAGAGGGGGAGGCATCCGGTGAGGCGAGCTGGCGGGCTTGTCGACGGCGAGCTGATGGACATCCTGTTCCCGGGACGCCGAGTGATCAGGATCGAACTTGACGGACGGGTCGTGGACGCGGTGTTCCGCCTGGATGTCGGCGAACACGAACGGCGCGCCCGGTTCGATCTGGGCGCCATGAGTTACCCGCGCCTGCTGCGCCGCCTCGAGGGGATGCCCGCGGGGGTGCTCGTCGAAGACCCGGTTCTGGCGGCCGAGACCAACCTGCTGCCGGACGGCGTGGTCGCGTGGTCGTCAAGTGGGGTCGGACGGCTGGTCGAGCCTCCGCTGACCTTGGACGCGGTCGTCGTGCCCGCCCTTCGAACCGCGCAGACCCGGCACATCCGGGTGGCCGAGCGCTTCGCGCCGTATACGAGCCGCTGGGTGGTAAGCGGCGATCCACGGATCGATCCCGCTGTGTTCGTCGCCGCCTCGATCCACGGCGTCGGCCTGGCCGTCCGCCGACCCGAGGTGGACGTCGTCGCGGAGGCGGCGCCCCCGGCCGGGCGGACCAGGCCGGGGCATGCGTGGCTGCTCGCCGAACAGGTCTACGGCGCCTGGCTCGCCGCCGTCGCGCGCGCCGGAAGCGCGGAGAGCCTCGATGCGGGGAGTTCGGATGCGGAGAGCTCGGAGGTCGCCCCAGGCGTCGGCGATACGCCCGCGGGGCTGATACCGGCCACCTGACCCGTCGGTCGCGACGGTTGCCCGTGTCCAAGGTGATCGTCGGTGGTTGACCGCGGTGCCACCTGAGGGAGCAGCGTCACCTTAGGGAGCATGTCGCCTGAGGGAACAGTGTCGCCTCAGGCGGAAGGCCGGCCGGGCGACCTCGTCGAGCCGAGAGCTTGATCAGCGGGACTGTACTGGGATCCGAACCGGCGGGGGTTCAGGATTCGGATCCCGGTACAGATCTGGCGATCTTCCGGGGTGAAGGTCGGGGACGTCGCCCGGGGCGGCAGTAGGCAAGGAATCGCCGGCAGTCGGCCGTAGCCCGAGCGGGCGCGCCCACGTCAAAATCGTTGGATTGGCCGTCTGAACGTTCCTAGCCGTCCGAACGTTGCTAACTGGCGCGTTCGGGCGATGGAAGAGCTCCCATCGCGTCCCGGGTGCCACCGCTTCGCTTTGCGTTGTCGAAGTTCCGAAGTGCCGGAGCGCTGGGAGCCCCGGAGCGCTAGGAACCCCGGAGAGCCGAAGCGGCGGGAGTCCCGAAGCGCCGGAGGGCCCGGGAGTGCCGAAGTGCCGGAAAGCCGGGAGTACCGAAGCGCCGGAGGGCCCGGGAGTGCCGAAGTGCCGGAAAGCCGGGAGTACCGAAGCGCCGGAGGGCCCGGGAGCGCCGAAGTGCCGGAAAGCCGGGAGTACCGAAGCGCCGGAGGGCCCGGGAGCGCCGAAGTGCCGGAAAGCCGGGAGTACCGAAGCGCCGGAGGGCCCGGGAGTGCCGAAGTGCCGGAAAGCCGGGAGTGCCGGAAGGCCGGGCGCGCGCCCTTTGCGCGACAGGGCACCAAGGGGTCGGCTCGGATGAACCGGGATAGATGGATGCGACTGGGGTGCCACGGTCCGGGGACGGATGGATCGGCCCGGACACCTCAGTCGCGTCCTCAACCTACCTGCTCGATAGCTGATAGTCACTGATCGATTACAGGCAGTTTCCAGACTACACCCTGAGGTCGGAGGTTGCCGGACGACACACTGTTTGGTCGCCATATCGCCACCGAAGCGCCCATCCGCACCAATCTCGTCCCGGCTGGTCACCCTCGGCCGTCGCCTGGGCGGGCCTGGGGTTCGCGTGACGTGCCGCATATGTCGACCTACTTGGCTGGCATAACCGTGAACCTGCGTGGCCGGCGTCACCGGCGTCACCGCGAAACCGTGACCCATTTGGTCAGCGGGAGTCCTGTGGTGGCAGGGGTCAGGGCGGTCGACGGGGAGCCTTGCGGGCGACGTGCTCTTTATCACGGGCGGTGCATAGCGGCAAGATCTGGACACTTCTGGACGTCCCACCCGGAGGTCCATGGTTCGTCAACGCTGTGGTGATGACACCCACAGAGTGATCCCCAGCTTTCCGGCTTAGTCTTTGCCCTCATGAGCGACGCGCCGATTGGGGTGTTCGACAGCGGCGTAGGCGGTCTGACGGTGGCCAGGGCCATCCTCGACCAGCTGCCGCATGAGCCGCTCCTGTACTTCGGCGACACTGCGCACGCCCCGTACGGGCCGCGGCCGATTGCCGACATCCGGCGGCTCGCGCTCGGCGCGATGGACACGCTCGTCGCCGAGGGCGTGAAACTCCTGGTGATCGCGTGCAATACGGCCAGCGCGGCCTGCCTGCGCGACGCGCGAGAGCGCTACGACGTGCCGGTGGTGGAGGTCGTGCTGCCGGCCGCCAAGCGTGCGGTGGCGGCCACCCGCACCGGCCGGGTCGGGGTGATCGGCACCGTCGCGACCATCACCAGTCGTGCCTATGACGACGCCGTCGCCGCGGCGGCGGGCGTGACGCTCACGAGCGTGGCCTGCCCGGCGTTCGTCGACTTCGTCGAACGCGGCACGACGACCGGCCGGCAGCTACTTGGCCTTACCGAGGCGTACCTGGCCCCGTTGCAGGAAGCTGACGTCGACACCCTAATCCTCGGATGTACCCATTATCCGTTGCTGACCGGGGTTATCAGCCTGGTGATGGGGGAAGGGGTGACGCTGGTGAGCAGTGCTGAGGAGACCGCGAAGGACACCTACCGGGTGCTGGCCCAGGGTGGGCTGTTCCGTGATCCTGATCTGCCCCCACCCGTCCACCGGTTCCTCGCCACCGGCGACCCGCGATCCTTCAACCGGGTCGGCCGCAGGTTCCTCGGCCCCGAGCTCGCCACCGTCCTACCTGCGTATCCGGCTGGTAACTCTCCGGTCGTGACGGTTGGGGGGGTCCCCGTTCCGCAGGCCAGCGAGGTCAGCACCGCTGGCGCGCGAGCCCCCTTGCCCCCGAGCATGGCGGGGAGCGCGGCGGAACGGGACGGGAGCGGCGACATGACGACGACGGTCCTGGCGACGGCGGAGGCGGTGCGCCGGTGAAACTGACGATTCTCGGCTGCTCCGGGACCTATCCGGGCCCAACCTCCGCGTGTTCCTCCTACCTGGTCGAGTCCGACGGTTTCCGCCTCGTTGTCGACGCGGGCAACGGGTCGCTCGGTGAGCTCCAGCGGCACTGCGACCTGCGTGACGTCGATGCTGTCCTGCTCAGTCACCTGCACGGCGACCACTGTCTCGACCTGGTCGTACAGAGCTATGCGCGTCGCTACCACCCGCAGGGCATGCCGCCCAAGCTGCCGGTCTATGGGCCGATCAACACCCGGGAGCGGCTGTGCGGCGCCTTCGAGCGCTGGCCCGACGACTCGCTGGCCGACATCTACGACTTCCAGACGATCGGCCCGGGCCGGGTGCACATCGGCCCCTTCCTCGTCGACCTGGCCCGCGTCGCCCACCCCGTGGAGGCCTACGGCGTGCGGATCAGCGCGGACGACAAGGTGCTGACCTACTCGGGCGACACCGGCCCGTGCGAGAAGCTCGTCCGGCTCGCCAAGGACAGCGACCTGTTCCTGTGCGAGGCCGCGTTCCTCGACCATGAGGACAACCCACCCGACCTGCACCTGACCGGCCGCGAGGCCGGCCTGCACGCCGAGGCCGCCGGCGTGGGTCAGCTGGTCGTCACCCACCTGGTCCCCTGGGGCGACGCCGCCCGCAGCGAGGCGGAGGCCACCGCCGCCTACAGCGGCAGGACCAGCGTGGCCGCTCCCGGCGCCACCTACGAGATCTGACGACGCGACCCCCGACGGCGGCCGCTCGGCGGCGGTGGCCGTCCGGTGGAAGGGGCCGTCCGGCGACGGTGGCCGTCCGGTGGAAGGGGCGAATCGCCGTCCTGGTCCGCCGTGGCGGGGACGTGCCGATGCGCGCCGAGTCCCCGGCTAGGTCCCGGCTAGCCAGTCCGTGGGGAAGGCCTGGATAAGGTCCGGGTCGTGACCAGACATGACGGCAGGGCCGCCGACCAGCTCCGGCACGTGACGATCACCCGCGGCTGGCAGGAGCACGCGGAGGGGTCCGCCCTGATCTCGGCGGGCAGGACGCGGGTGCTGTGCGCCGCCTCGGTGACCGAGGGGGTGCCGCGCTGGCGCAAGGGCAGCGGCCTGGGCTGGGTGACGGCCGAGTACGCGATGCTGCCGCGGGCGACGAACACCCGCAACGACCGGGAGTCGGTCCGCGGCAAGATCGGCGGGCGCACCCACGAGATCTCGCGCCTCATCGGCCGCAGCCTGCGCGCCTGCATCGACCTCAAGCAGCTGGGCGAGAACACGATCGCGATCGACTGCGACGTGCTGCTCGCCGACGGTGGTACCCGCACCGCCGCGATCACCGGCTCCTATGTCGCCCTCGTCGACGCCTGCCGCTGGCTCGGCCGGTCGAAGGCGATCATCGACGGGGTGAGCGCGGTCAGCGTGGGCGTCGTCGCCGGCGTGCCCATGCTCGATCTCGCCTATGTCGAGGACTCGGCCGCCGACACGGACATGAACGTCGTCCGCACCCACGGCGGCGCGTTCGTCGAGGTCCAGGGCACCGCTGAGGGCGCACCGTTCGACCGGGCCGCCCTCGACGCCCTGCTCGACCTCGCCGTCGCCGGCTGCGCCGAGCTCGCGCAGCTGCAGAACGACGCGCTGGCGGGCCCCCTCCCCGCTGGACCGCCGCCGCGCACCGGGGGCCGCGGGGACAGCCGGTGAGCGAGAACTCCGGGACCGGCTCCCGGACCTCCCAGATCACGACCTCCCAGATCGGCTCCGCCGATCCGGCAGGGACCCCGTCCGCAAGCTCCGTCGATCCGGCAGGAACCCCGGATCCGGCGGGAACTCCGGCCGAGGGCGCGCCCGCCGCCCGGGACGCGTCAGGCGTGTCGGGGGTGTCGGGGGTGTCGGCGCGGATCGTCCTTGCCAGCCGCAACGACGCCAAGCTCGCCGAGCTGAGCCGGATCCTCGCGGCGAGCGAGGTGCCCGTCGAGCTGGTGCCGCTGCCGCCGGGTCCGGAGGTCCCCGAGACCGGTCGGACGTTCGCCGAGAACGCGTTGATCAAGGCCAGGGACGCCGTGGCGACGACGGGCCTGCCGGCCATCGCCGACGACTCGGGACTCACCGTCGACGAGCTGAACGGCATGCCCGGCGTCCGCTCCGCCCGCTGGGCGGGCAGCCCGCCGGGCACGGGCCGGGTCGCGCGTGACGCGGCGAACAACGCGCTGCTGCTCGCCCAGCTCGACGACGTCCCGGCGCAACGGCGCGGTGCCGCGTTCGTCTGCGCCGCCGCGTTCGTGAGTCCCGACGGCCGCGAGCACGTCGTCCACGGCGAGTTGCGCGGCCAGCTGCTCACCGCCGGACGTGGCGAGAACGGCTTCGGCTACGACCCGCTGTTCGTTCCCGACGGCGAGACCCGAGCCAGCGCCGAGCTCACCGCGACCGAGAAGGACGCGATCAGCCATCGTGGCCAGGCCTTCCGCGCCCTCGCCGCGGCTTTGCCGTCGCTTCTCGGTTTCTAGGCGCCCGCCGGCCGGGGAAGCCATTCGGTGGCGCTCAGGTGCCATCGGGCAAAAGGCGGCGACATGTCGAATGGTAGGCGGGTGGTAACATTGTGCGACGAAATGGACCTCGACGTCACGGGTCGGCGTTGTTGCCATCGTGCGACCACCTGTCGCCGGGCTGACTGGTCGGGTAGTGGAAAGGTGCGGTAGAACTGGTGACCGCCGAGAAGATCAAGGTCATTTTTGGCGCGGACGACACCAACGAGTGCGTGACGATGGTGACGGACTATCTCCGGGCGAACTTCGAGACGAGGCTCGTCGACTCGACGAGCTGGCCGGAGCTTTCCGAGGCCGTGGCCAGGGGTGTCGCTGCCGGCGAGTACCGCTTCGGCGTCCTGATGTGCTGGACGGGCACGGGCACCGCCATCGCGGCGAACAAGGTCCCGGGGGTGCGTGCGGCGCAGGCCTGGGAGCCCTGGATCGCGAAGAACGCCCGCCTCTGGAACGACGCCAACGTCCTCACGATGAGCCTCCGGAGAACCGCGCCGGATGTCGCCGTCGACTGTCTGAAGGCCTTCTTCGCCGTCGAGGGCCCAGACCCCGAAGAGGTCCCTCAGATAGACAAGATCCGCGACCGGTAACCGTCCCCGCGCCCCCGCGCGTTCGGCGATGCCCACGCGCGGCCGGGGTTAGGGCAGGTCCGTGGTCGCCAGGCGGGTGCGCAGGGCGGTGAGCGACTCCTCGGGGACACCGGCGTGCAGTGCCCAGGCGTCGGCGCTGCCCCAGAGGGAGTCGACGCCGTCGAGGAAGCCGGCCATCACCTCGGCGCGGACGCGGAGCTGGTCGGCCTCCGACCTCGTCTGGATACCGCGCTGGTAGGACGGCAGCTGGGACAGCCGGGTCTCGATCAGGTGAATGCGCTCGTTGGTGGCGACGTAGTCGGCGATGATCGCGTCACGTTCCACGCCGGCGATGGTGAGGACGAGGGCGGCAAGCACGCCGGTGCGGTCCTTGCCCGCGGCGCAGTGGAACAACGTCGGGCCGCTGGTCGCGTCGCAGATGAGGCGAACCGCGGTGGCGACCGACTCGCCGGCCAGGCGCACGTAGTCGAGGTAGTGCGCGACACGGTCGTCGCTGGTGCGGGTGCGCACGAGCGCGTCGTAGGCGGGGTCGTCCGGCATCACCCAGCGCGTGGTGAGGAACGACAGGTTGTGGTACCTGACCGGCTCGAACTCGAGCAGGCCGCGGCCCTCACGCGCCGCCTCCTCGACCGCGCGCAGGTCGAGGACCGTGCCCAGGCCGAACTCGTCACGCAGCCGGGCGACGCCGACGGCGGTCAGGTGTTGAAGGGTGTCGCTGCGTAGCAGGACGCCGTAGCGGGTCTGGCCGCCATCCACGGTGGGCAGCCCACCCAGATCGCGGACATTGTCGCAGCCATCGAGCTCGTACCAGCGATCCACTCGTTCGATGCTAGCCGTCCGCCCGGCGCCCGGCGCCCGGATTGCGCCACCCTCGTGACCCCGTTCGCCGGGATGCCCACTGGCCTTTCCCCGGCAGCCGGCTGGTCTTTTCCCGGCGGGTCGTTCCCGTCGTGTCAGGCGATCTCGGCCTGCTCGGCGAGGTCGGCGCGGTGCGTCTCGGCCGGCAGGTGACGGGGCGGGGGCGGCCAGGCGGGCGTGCGCCGGTCATCCGGTGGCAGGCCCGCGAGGGCGGCGGCGTCCG
>NZ_KI912266.1:8108532-8114015 GCF_000235425.2 Pseudofrankia saprophytica | reverse complement strand
CCGGTGGCGGCGATCGGGCGGGCGGGCACGCCCGCGACGACGAGGTCGGGCAGGACGTCGTCGACGACGACGGCGCCGGCGCCGACGACGGCGCCGGGACCCACGCGGCGCATCCGCACGATGGTCGCCTGGCTGCCGATCCACGCGCGGGCGCCGATCTCGACCTCGCCGGAGACGCGGGCGCCGGGGGCGAGCGTCGCGTAGTCACGCAGCCGGCAGTCGTGCGCGACGCTCGCCCCGACGTCGAGCAGCACGTGCCGACCGGTCGCGACGTTCGTCGTGATGCTGGCGAGCGCGCAGACCACCGTGCCGGGGCCGAGCTTCACGTCGCCGCCGATGGTGGCCCGCGGATGTACGAGCGTCGCGGGCCGACGGCCCAGCGCGCTTGCATAGCGGTCGATCCGGGCGCGGGCGCCCGGGGAGGCCACACCGATGAGGTAGTCGACGTCGAGGCCCGCCAGCAGATCCAGCCCGCCGAGCAGGCACACGCCGCGCCGGGCGAGCAGGTCCTCGTCGGTCCGACGTCGCCGCCGCCCGTCTCCTCGGCCGGTGAGCGCGAGCGGTTCGTCGGGTGTCAGCCGCTCGTCGGGTGCCGGCCGCTCGTCGAGCGACGGCCGCTCGTCGGGCGAGGCCCGGGCGCCGTCGAGGAGACGGCCGCGCGGCTCCTCGGCCAGGAAACCCACGAGCTGGTAGGTGGCCTGGTCGGATGTGGCGGCGTTGACGGCTTCGACCACGTCGAGGAGCTCGCGGCCGTAACCGCCGGTTCCCACGATGACTAGTTGCCGACGGTGGCGGCTTGTTGGCACGAGGTGACCGTAGAACGCCTCGCTAGCGAGTTCAACGAGGCGCCGCGGCAGCGCCGACCCCGGCCGCGCCGCAGCGATCGTCACTACTCGTGCCGTGTCGACTCTCATCGGTGATCGCAGATCGGAAGAGAGGCAAGCATACTACGGATGGCACCTGTCCGACTCCGAAGGGTGATGAAGCGATGAAGGTCGTGGTGACCGGCGGAGCCGGGTTTCTTGGATCCCATCTGACCAGGGCGCTGCTGTCGGCCGGCTGCGAGGTGATCGTCGTCGACGACCTGAGCACCGGAGCCGTGTCCAACCTCTCCGGGCTGCCGGTGAAGCTCATCGTCGGCAGCGTCACGGACCGGGCCATCCTCGAGGAGGCGGCCGCCGGCGCGGACAGCATCGTCCACCTGGCCGCCAGGCCGTCCGTCGAACGCTCGCTGCTCGACCCGCTGGCCAGCCACGACGTGAACGTCACCGGCACGCTCACCGTGCTCGACGTCGCCCAGCGGGCCGAGGCGCACGTCATCGTCACCTCGTCGGGGTCGGTCTACGGCGACGCCGGGCCGATGCCCTGCCGGGAGGACGGTCCCGTCGCCCCGCGCAGCCCGTACGCCGCGAGCAAGCTCGCCGCGGAGGCCTACGCGCTCGGTTACCAGGCGAGCTTCGGGCTGCCGGTGCTGGTGGCGCGGCTGTTCACCGTCTTCGGCCCGTTCCAGGCGGTCGGGCACGCCTACTCCGCGGTCATCCCGTCGTTCATCGACGCGGCGCTGTCCGGCCGTCCGCTGACGGTGTTCGGCGACGGGCGCCAGACCCGCGACGTCGGCTACGTCGAGCCGATCGCGGCGATGCTCGCCGACGCGACCACCCGCCGGCTCGCCCACCCGCGGCCGGTGAACCTCGCGTTCGGCAACCGGGTGGACCTGCTCACGATGGTCGCCCGGCTGGAGGAGATCGTCGGCCGCAAGCTGCCGGTCGCCTTCGGGCCGGGCCGGGCCGGCGACGTCCGCGACCTGCAGGCCGACATCGCGACCGTCCGGACGCTGTTCCCACACGCGACCAGCGTCGATCTCGCGACCGCGCTCGACGCCACCGTCGCCTGGTACGCCGCCCGCGGCGGTCATCGCGTCGCCCCGCAGGCCCCCCCGCCCGTCCGCGGCAGGGCCTGACCTCGCCCGCCCCCGCGGCCCCCGCCGCCCCCGGCGGCACGGGCCCCGCCCGCAGCCGTGGGGTTAGCGGCGGGGGGTGGTGGAGTCGGGACCGGTGGGCTGGCGGGGGATGAAGGTGAGGCCGGCGGTGACGGCGGCGAGGTCGCTGTCGCGGCCGAGCTCCCGCAGCGCGTGCCGGACCTTCTCGTCGTCGGCCCACGGGTCCAGCTCGACGACGAGACTCGGGTCCAGCGGCGGCACCGGGACCTCGGAGATCAGCGGGTGGCGGGGCCGGTCGTCGGTCTCGGTGATACCGAACAGCGCCTCGTGCATCTTCTCGCCGACACCGAGCCCCGTGTAGACGATGTCGATCTTCTGCCCGCCCGGCTTGGCCTCGGCGCGCGCGACGAGCCGGTGTGCCACGTCGTCGATCCGCACGGGTTCGCCCATGTCGAGCACCAGCGCGTCACCGCTGGAACCGAGCGCGCCCGCCTGCAGGACCAGCTCCACGGCCTCCTGCACGGTCATGAAGTACCTGGTCACGTCGGGGTCGGTGACGGTGAGCGGACCGCCCGCGGCCAGCTGGCTGGCGAAGATGGTGAGCACCGAGCCGTTGCTGCCCAGGACGTTGCCGAACCGCACGCTCACGTAGGGAACACCGTGCTCCGCGGCGACGTGCGAGGTGAGCCGTTCGGTGATCCGCTTCGAGTAGCCGAGCACGCTGCTCGGGTCGGCCGCCTTGTCGGTGGAGATGTTGACGAGCCGCCGCACCCCGCTGGCGACCGCCGCCTCCAGGATCGACAGCGTGCCCCAGACGTTGGTCTTCACCGACTCGCCGGGGTAGCGCTCCAGCAGCGGCAGGTGCTTGAGCGCGGCCGCGTGGAAGACGACCTCCGGGCGCCGCTCGGTGAACAGCGCGGTGATCATGTCGACGTCGCGGATGTCGCCGAGCACGACGCTGTCGTCGTCCAGGCGGGTGTGGCCGTAGATCGAGAGCTGGACGGCGCGTAGCGCCGACTCGTCGCGGTCCAGCATGATCAGCTCTGCCGGCCGGTAGGTGTGCAGCTGGCGGCACAGCTCGGAGCCGATCGACCCGCCGGCGCCGGTGACCAGCACCCGTCGGCCGGTCAGGTAGCTGGCGGCGACGGCGATGTCGGTGTGGACCTGGCGGCGGCCGAGCAGGTCGGCGATGTCGATCTCACGGATGTCGCTGACGTCGACGTTGCCGCCCAGCAGGTCGGCGACCCGGGGGAGCACCTTGACCGCGAGCCCCGCTGCCTCCGCGAGCCCGGTGACCTCCCGCAGCAGCGTGGCCTCGGCGCTGGGGATCGCCACGAGCAGCGTCCGGGCGCCGGTCGCCCTCGCTACGGTCTCGATCTGGTCTCGGCCGCCACGGACCCGCACTCCATACAGCTGCAGGTTCCAGCAGCGCGGGTCGTCGTCGAGCAGCGCCACCGGGTAGTACGGGCTGTCGGGGGTGCGCAACATCGCGGCCAGCACCTGCTCGGCGCCCTCGCCCGCGCCGAAGACGATCAGCGCCTGGGTGCCCTCGGGAGTGGGGCGCAGCAGCCGCTCCTCGGTGAGCCGGTAGAGGTAGCGCACCCCGAACATGATCGAGAGGGTGACCGTGCCGCCGAGCGGTGGCACCGACAGTGGCAGCGGCCTGGGCTGGCCGAACGCCGCCACCGCGATCTCCAGCCCGATGACCGTCAGGGTCACGGAGGTGAGGATGCTCAGCACTTCCTCGAAGCCGCCGAACCGATAGCGGCCGAGATAGAGGTGCAGCGCGGTGCCGAGGAAGTGCAGCAGGCAGACGGCCAGCAGCACGATCACCCAGAAGCCGGGGTCGCGCAGCGTGCTGACGTCGAAGTTGGACCGCCCCGTCTGCGCGGCGGCGAGTCCCGCGACCAGCGCGAGGCTGTCGAAGGTGATCTGGAGACCGACCCGCTGGCGTAGCTCGAGGCGCGCCACGAGGCGCGACACGCGGCGCCCGATGGCCGCCGTCCACAGTCGGCCACGCGCGCCTTCTACTCTACGTCTCCACATGACGCCATAGAGTAAGCGCATCCGAAGGTCGATTCGGTGCTACGGATCGGCGGGCACGCGCGGGCGTGGCGAGTCGTACGGCCGTCCCGCCCGGCGGCGCGACGAGGCGGTACGCCGCGACCGGCGCGTCCTCCGTGTCCGGTCCTGGTCTGACCCGGCGGAACAACTAGACGGGGCGGAAAGTGAGCGGACGCGTGGAACTACCGGACCTGGAACCGCGGAACTCCACGTTCCGCGCCTCGCGGCCACGGGACCTGGAAACACGGGACCTGGAAACACGGGACCTGGAGACACGGGCCACGGAGCCACGAGGCCTGGAGCCGAGAGCCGCGGAACCGCGGACCCTGGAGCCGCGGACTCTGGATCGGCTGACTCTGGATCGACCGAGTCTGGATCCGCGGGCTCTGGGCCCGCGGGCTCCCGGCCCGTGGCTCCCGCGGCTGCTGGAGTGGGCGTGCGCTGGGCGGCGCGTCTGGTTCCTCGTCCTCGCCTGCGCGGCGCTGGGCGGGCTGCTCGCCGCGGCGGCCGTCTGGCGGCCGGTCCGGGTCGTCGCGCTCGGCGTCCTGCTCGGCCTGGTCGTCGGCGGCGCGGTGGCGCTGGCACGCCTCCTGCGCGGTCTGCCGGGCGAGCGCGCGCGCGTCGGTGAGCACGACGCCGTCCGGATCACCGGCGCGCCGCTGCTGGGGTCGGTCGCCCAGGAGCCCGACGCGGTCCGGCGCCCGCTGGTCGTGTACGGAAGCCCGCGTTCGCCGCGCGCCGATGCGTTCCGCCGGCTGCGCGCCTCCCTGCCTTTCCTGCACGTGGACGGCCCGCCGCGCGCGGTCGTCGTCACCAGCGCCGTCGGGTCCGAGGGCCGGTCCACCACCTGCTGCAACCTGGCGATCACGGCGGCCTACGGCGGGGCGCGGGTCTGCCTGGTCGAGGCCGACCTGCGCCAGCCGTCGTTCGCCGGCTACCTCGGCGTCGAGCCGTCGCCCGGGCTCACCTCCGTGCTCATCGGCGCCGCCGAGCTGGACGTCGCGACCCGGCCGTGGGGCGCCGGCCGGGTCGGCGACGGGTGGCTCGACGTCCTGCCGAGTGGACCGGTCCCGCCGAACCCGAGCGAGCTGCTGGCCTCGCGTGGCATGGCGGACCTGCTGGAAAGGCTGACCAGTCGCTACGACCTCGTGGTCGTCGACACGCCGCCGCTGCTGGCGGAGGCCGGTACGGCGGTTCTCGCCAGCCGGGCCGGTGGCGCGCTGCTGCTCGCCCGGGCCGGGCACACCCGGTGCGGCCAGCTGCGCGACGCGACGGCGACGGTGGGGGCGGCCGGCGGCCGGGTGCTCGGCACCGTGCTGACCATGGTCCCGGTCGGCGGGCTGGCCGGCCGACCGGCTGGCGAGGGAGCATTCTGGCGCCTCGGTTTCGCGCGCCTGGCCGCGGCTGGCCGCCGCTGGTGGCCGCGCCTCGCGTCGCCCGCGCGTTCGGAGCGCCCGGTCGCCGGCTCCTTCGACCGGGG
>NZ_KI912266.1:8088281-8108432 GCF_000235425.2 Pseudofrankia saprophytica | reverse complement strand
TGCCCGAGCAGCGGGCGATCGTGCCCGACCACCGCGCCCCCGCCGTCGACGCATGACCGCCGACGAGAGGCGACACGCCCCGGGCGCCTCGGCGCCGACGGCCGACGAGGGCGCGGCGGTCGTCGAGGGCGCGGCGGTCGTCGAGGGCGCGGCGGTCGTCGAGGGCGCGGCGGTCGTCGAGGTCACCGTGCCGGCCCAGGTCTCGCGGGCCGACGTGGCGTCGCGTGGTGGCCCGCCGCCGGCCCGGAAGATGCCGACGCGGCCAGGCGCGACGGGCGGCGACGGCGGGGGTGCGATCGACGGTGGGGGTGCGGTGGTCGGGCGGGTGGCGCGGTGGCCGCGCCGGTTCGCGCGCCGGTTCGTGCGCCGGCCGAGCCGGCGGGCGCTGCTGGTGGGTGCCTGCGTCCTCGGGCCGGTGCTCGCGCTGGCCGGCTGGATTGGCGTGCGCGGCCTGCTGGCCCACTCGGAGCTGAACCGCGCACGGGCGGACATCACCCGACTGCAGCAGCGGCTGCTCGCCGGCGACGTACCGGCGCCCGCGGACCTCGCGGCCGAGGTGCGCCGGATCAGTGACCGGGCCCACTCGGCGGCCGACCTCACTGGCGACCCGGTGTGGTCGGCCGCCACGTACCTTCCCGGCGTCGGCTGCCCGCTGCGGTCCGCCCACTCGTTGACCGTCGCGGTCGATGGCGTGGCGGGCGGCGGGCTGCCCGCCATCGCCCAGGCCGCCGGCACGCTCAACCCGGCGTCGCTGCGGTCGGGCCTGACGATCAACCTGACGGCGCTCGCCCGCGGCAAGGAACCGGTCGCCGCGGCCGCGGCGGCCGTCGAGAGGTTCCGCACGGCACTCGCCGCCGTCCCGGACTGTGGCTGGCTGGGCCGGCGGCTGGGGCTCGCGCCAGCCCGCGCCACCGCCGCCAGCCAGGCCACCCGGCTCGCCGGCTCGCTTGCCGGCCTGAAGCTTGCCACCGAGATCGGGCCACCAATGCTGGGCGCGGGCGGTGAGGCGCGTCGCTACCTGCTGATCGTGCAGAACCCCGCCGAGTCCCGGGCCAATGGCGGCATCATCGGCGGGTTCGGTGTACTGACCGTGCGCAACGGCGAACTCAGCCTCGACGACATCTCGGGGAACGGGAAGCTGCCGCAGCTGCCCCCCGACTCGACGCCGCGGGCCGATGCGCGGCTGCCGGCCGACCTTGCCGCCAGATATGGGCCTTACCAGCCGACTGATATCTGGGCGAACGCCAATCTCACGCCCGACTACCCGACGGCCGGGCGCTTCTACTCCGACCTCTACAAGAGGACCACGGGTATCGACGTCGACGGCACCGTCAGCATCGATCCCACGGCCCTGTCCTACCTGCTCGCGGCGACCACGCCGGCCGTCATGCCGGACGGACGGGTGATCAAGGCGGGCGACCTGGTCAGGCTGGTGGAGTCGGACGCCTACGCGCTCATCAGCGACACCAACGAGCGCGACCAGTTTTTCGCCGATGTAGGCAAGTCCGTCTACCGCGCGGTGACGTCGGGCGTCGGCGGCACGCCGAAGCTGCTCGAGGCGCTCGGCCGAGCTACCGGTGAAGGCCGGCTGCTGGTGTCAAGCGACCACGTCGAGGAACAGGGCATTCTTTCCACCACTCCGCTCGGCGGAGCGTTGCCGAGCGCGCCCGGGCCTTTCCTGGCGGTGGTCACGCAGAACGCGGCGGCCAGCAAGCTGGACTTCTGGATGCGTCGCGCCGTCGGTTACCGGATGGACCCGGCGCCGGGCGGTGGCGGGGTCGCGACGATCGCCGTGCAGCTGCTGAACGATGCTCCGGCGGGCCTGCCCGAGTACGTGCGCTACCGCCTCGATCGCGGCGGGCCCGGGGGAAACCCGGACGCGCAGAACCAAGTCTGGCTGTCGGTCTACACGGGTGTGGGCAGTCGCCTGCTCGGAGCCGCGCTGGACGGCAAGCGGGCGCTGCCCGTCAACGACATCGAGCGTGGCCACTCCGTCGTCTCCATGTTCCTGCCGCTGGACCGAGGCCGGACGCGGACGCTCGTGCTGCGGGTCTGGGAGCCGGTCGCCGGCCCCGCGCTCACTGTGCGTACCCAACCGCTCGTGACGCCGGAGTCGTTCGCCGTCGCCGGGCTCCCCGCCCGGCCACCGTGGTCGCTCACAGCATCGAAGTAACTCCGCAGGGTTCTGGACACTGGCAGTTACGCTAAGTAACCTCCGCGTAGTCAATCGTTCGACTGCTTGCACTGATCACCCGTTGGGGAGTGCCTCGATGAAACTCCGCACGCTAGGCGTCGCGCTGCTCGCAAGCTGCGGGCTCGCCGTCGCCGCCCTACCAGCGACCGCCGCCTTGGCGGTCGATGACGCTCCACCGCTCAGTGACGCGGCAACCAGCGACCCTTCGATCTCCTCTTTGGCGGTCGATGACGGGTCGCTGTTCGACGACAAGCGGGATCTGTTCGACGACAAGCGGAAGAAGGACCCGTACCCGCCGTCGAAGACGTGCGGCGGTCTCTTCGGCCCGCTTCAGGTGAGCCAGACCGTGATCGAGTCCGGCCAGTCGTTGCTGTTCGCGGGCTGTGGCTTCGTGCCTGGCGCATCCGTCGCGCTCAACACCAGCGGAGGCGTCGAAAGCGCCTCAAGCCCGTCGGGCCTCGCGGCTTCGACCGTGTACGCGGACGGCAGCGGTTACATCAGTGGTCAGCTGACCCTGACGGCCGTGGGTACCAACACGATCACCGCGACTGGCCCGGGCTTCCCGGCGGCCGGCATCCTCGGCGACGAGAAGATCGACCCGGTGTTCAAGGACCAGGAAGAGCTTGCCGCCAAGACTGCGCTGGCCGCCGCGCCGATCAACCGGACCCTGACGGCCACGGTCCTCGTGCTCGGCCCCGACGGTTTCGGTGGTCCTGGTGGTCCTGGTGGCCCTGGCGGTCCTGGTGGGCCTGGCGGTCCTGGCGACATCGGTGGCGTCGGTGACTTCGGGGACCCGGGGCTCGGTGGCGCCATCACCGACGGCAAGGGCAACATCACCGTGATCAACGGCATCCCGATCCCGATCCCGATCCCGATCAACGGCTGGAACGACAAGGACGACTGCTTCAAGGACGGCAAGGACGGCCGGAACAACAAGGACGGCCGGACGACGCTGGCTGATGGCATCGACGGCAAGGACGGCCGGAACAACAAGGACGGCATCGACGGCAAGGACGGCCGGGATGGCAAGGACGGCCTGTTCGACGACAAGGACAGGCGCTGCCGTGACGGTGTCGGCGCCGTCGGTGTCGGCGTCGTCGGTGTCGGCGTCGGCGGTGGCGGTGGCGGTGTCGGTGGCGGTGGCGCGACCCCGGCCGGCGGTGCCCTGCCGTTCACCGGTGTCGAGACCGGGGCCATGGCCTCCATCGCCTTCGCCCTCCTCGGCGGCGGTCTGCTGCTCCGGGTCGCGGCCCGGCGTCGGCGCAACACCCTCGGCGCGCACACCGAGGGCTGACAGCACGACCGGTAACACCTACTGGTAACAAGCCAACGGTGGAAGCGGTGCCGCCTCAGCCTCGCTGAGGCGGCATCTCACCAGCCAGAAGCGGCTGGTGGCGCGCTGGTCGAAGGACCAGCTGGCGATACCGGAGGCACAGCGGGCACAGAACGGGCCGCTCCCGCGAATGCGGGGGCGGCCCGTTCTGTGCCCTGGCGGGGCCGGCGTCAGACGCCAGCTCTGGCGGGTCGCCGTCAGGCGCTGCCGTCCGCGCCGCCGCCCGTGCCATCGGCGGGGGAGTGACGGCGCAGGCGACGGCCGAGCGCGGCGATCGGGTCGAAGGACGCGTCAGCCACCCGCTCCTTGAGCGGGATGATCCCATTATCGGTGATCTTGATGTGTTCCGGGCAGACGTCCGTACAACATTTGGTGATGTTGCAGTAGCCGACGCCGGCCTCCGCGCGCAGCAGGTCACGCCGGTCGTTCGTGTCCAGCGGGTGCATCTCCAGCTCCGCGTAGCGGATCATCAGCCGCGGCCCGGCGAACACCCTCTTCTTGTCCTCGTGGTCGCGAAGCACGTGGCAGACGTTCTGGCACATGAAGCACTCGATGCACTTGCGGAACTCCTGGACGCGGTCCACGTCCACCTGCTGCATGCGGTGATGCCCGTCGTCACCGGTCGGCCGACCCGGCGCGAAGGTGGGCACCTCCTCGGCCTTCTCGTAGTTGAAGGCCACGTCGGTGACGAGGTCGCGGACCACCGGGAACGTGCGCAGCGGGGTGATGGTCACGGTCTCGCCGGGCTCGAAGAGGTTCAGCCGGGTCATGCACATCAGCCGGGGCTTCCCGTTCACCTCCGCCGAGCACGAGCCGCACTTGCCGGCCTTGCAGTTCCACCGGACGGCCAGGTCGTTCGCCTGGGTGGCCTGCAGCCGGTGCACCGCGTCGAGGACGACCATGCCCTCCTCGACCTCGACGGTGAAGTCCCGCAGTTCGCCCCCGTCGGCGTCGCCGCGCCACACCCGCATAGCCAGGTCGTAGCCCATCGTCAGGCGTTCCTCTCGTTGTTCGTCCCGGCGACCGGGGGCGTCTCGGGTGGGGTCTCGTCCCGGCCCGTGTCGGCCGGCTGCGGCGGCACGTCGGACGCCGCCGCGGCTGGCGCTGGCGCTGGCGTGGGCGCCGGCGGGTCGAAGAGCGAGGTGAGCTCGGGGGGCATTTCGGGCAGCGGCTCGGCGGCGAGGTCGACGGCGCCGTCGCGCAGCCGGACCACGTGGTTGATCCGGGCGAACACCGGGTCGGTGCCGGGGAAGTCGTCGCGGGTGTGGCCGCCGCGGCTTTCCCGGCGGGCGAGCGCCGCGGTGGCGACGCACTCGGCGACCAGCAGCATCGAGCGCAGGTCGAGCGCCAGGTGCCAGCCCGGGTTGTACTGCCGGTGCCCCTCGACGGCGACCCGCTCGGCACGCTGGCGCAGCTCCCCGATCTCCTTGAGCGCCTGGGTCAGCTCGTGCTCGGTCCGGATGATCCCCACCAGTGACTGCATCACGGCCTGCAGGTCGGACTGCAGCTGGTAGGGATTCTCGGTGTCGCCTCCGGCCGCGGCCCGCTCGAACGGGGCGAGCGCCCGCGCCGTGGTCTCGGCGATCTGGGTCTCGTCGGGCGCCGGGCGGTCGGTCTCGGCGAGCGCCGTCGCGTAGGCGGCGGCGCCGGCGCCCGCGCGCCGGCCGAACACCACCAGGTCGGACAGCGAGTTACCACCGAGCCGGTTCGAGCCGTGCAGCCCGGCGGCGCACTCGCCGGCCGCGTACAGCCCCGGCAGCGTCGTCGCCTGGCTCTCCGGGTCGACCTTGATCCCGCCCATCACGTAGTGGCAGGTCGGGCCGACCTCCATCGGTTCCCTGGTGATGTCGACGTCCGCCAGCTCCTTGAACTGGTGGTACATCGACGGCAAGCGGCGTCGGATCGTCTCCGGGTCGCGGCGGCTGGCGATGTCGAGGAAGACACCGCCGTGCGGCGTGCCGCGCCCGGCCTTCACCTCGGAGTTGATGGCGCGGGCGACCTCGTCACGCGGAAGCAGCTCCGGTGGGCGCCGCGCCGTCTTCTTGTCGGTGTACCAGCGGTCGGCCTCCTCCTCGGTGTCGGCCGTGTCCGCGGCGAACACCTCGGGGATGTAGTCGAACATGAACCGGCGGCCCTCGGTGTTGCGCAGCACGCCACCGTCACCGCGCACGCCCTCGGTGACGAGAATCCCGCGCACCGACGGCGGCCAGACCATTCCCGTCGGGTGGAACTGGACGAACTCCATGTCCATCAGGGCGGCACCGGCGCGCAGTGCGAGCGCCTGGCCGTCGCCGGTGTACTCCCAGGAGTTCGACGTCACCTGCCAGGACTTCCCGATACCGCCGGTGGCGAGTACCACGGCCGGCGCGTCGAACCGGACGAACGTGCCGGTCTCGCGCCAGTAGGCGAAGACGCCGGCGATCCGCTCGCCGCCGGTCGCCGGGTCCGGCGCGGTCAGCAGCCGCTGCACGGTGCATTCCATGAAGACGTCGAGCTTCTTCGCGACGACCCGGTTCTGCAGGGTCCGGATGAGTTCCAGGCCGGTGCGGTCGCCGACGTGGGCGAGGCGCGCGTAGCGGTGGCCGCCGAAGTCGCGCTGGAGAATCTTCCCGTCCGGGGTCCGGTCGAAGACGGCGCCCCATTCCTCCAGTTCCCAGACCCGGTCCGGGGCCTCCTGGGCGTGGATCTGCGCCATCCGCCACTGGTTGAGCATCTTGCCGCCGCGCATGGTGTCGCGGAAGTGCACCCGCCAGTTGTCCTCGGGCCACACGTTGGCCATCGCGGCGGCCATGCCGCCCTCGGCCATCACGGTGTGCGCCTTGCCCAGCAGGCTCTTGCAGACGATGGCGACCCGCGCGCCCTGCTCGTGCGCCTCGATCGCGGCCCGCAGGCCCGCTCCGCCGGCGCCGACCACCACGACGTCGTAGCTGTGTGTCTCGGCTGTCACAGGTGTTTCCTTCTCTCGTTCCTGGCATCTGGCTGGCGGGCTCGAAGCGGCCCAGGCCGCTCCGGCGCCGCCTATGAGATCCAGTGCGCGTCGGTGAGATGGCCGGACGCGACCAGCCAGATGTAGAAGTCGGTCGCCATGATCCACAGCAGGCTGGCCCAGGCGAAGAACATGTGGTGCCGGTTGAGCACCGAAAGCCTGGCCCAGACCCGGCGGCGCAGCGGGGCGGCGGACAGCCGCTTCAGACCACCGCCGCACAGGTGCCGGCACGAATGGCAGGAAAGTGAGTACAGCCAGATCAGCGCCGCGTTGACCACCAGCACGCCGGAGCCCACCCCGATACCGAAGTGGCCGTCGTAGATGAAACCGAGCACGGCGTCGTAGGTCAGCAGCGCGGCGAAGACGACCGCGAAGTACCAGAAGTACCGGTGGATGTTCTGCAGGATCAGCGGGAAGCGCGTCTCGCCCTGGTAGCCACGGCGGAAGTCCGGCACCGCGCAGGCCGGCGGCGCCCACCAGAACGAGCGGTAGTAGGCCTTCCGGTAGTAGTAGCAGGTGAGCCGGAAGCCGAGCGGGAAGATCAGAATGATAATCGCCGGCGACACCGGCGAGATATCGCCGAAGATATGCGGGGTCGCGTTGTCCAGACAGTTATCCGTCAAGCACGGCGAGTAGAACGGCGAAAGGTACGGGTCGTGGAAGTAGTTCCCGTTCCGCAGCGCGGCCCACATTCCGTAGACGACGAATCCCGCGAGCACGACGACGGTTACCAGCGGTTCCACCCACCAGTTGTCCTTGCGCAGCGTGCGCGCGCCGACGGCCGCGCGGGGCGCGGGTACCGGGCGTGAGGTGGCGGCCGGGTCCGCGGTCGGCGCGGGTCTGGTCCGAACGGGCATACATGTCTCCTCGGCTCCTGGCGCCGCGGTTTCGCATCCCCCGCCGGATCGCGCGTGCGCCGACGGGCGTCCCGCGGCGGACGCGGGTACCACGCGGGCCCGCGTACCCGCGGCGCCGCGTGGCCCGTGGCGCGCGGCGGCGCGGACCCTCCGCCCGGACGCCGATACACCATGGCCGAGGCATAGAGGGTCCGTGTGCTGCACATCACGGCCCACGGCGCAGTCTGGCCGATCCCCGATCAGATGGCCAGAGTCTTTGAGGAACGTGTTCTCATCCGCCGCGGACGAATCGCCGCGCGCCGGGCACGGCCTCCCGTCACCGTGCGGGGCTCGCCGACTCCGCCAGGTCCGCGCGTGGCCGCCACCGGGCTGTCGGTCGGGC
Organism: Pseudofrankia saprophytica; assembly: GCF_000235425.2. Taxonomy (NCBI): domain Bacteria; kingdom Bacillati; phylum Actinomycetota; class Actinomycetes; order Frankiales; family Frankiaceae; genus Pseudofrankia; species Pseudofrankia saprophytica. The sequence goes on along the minus strand of NZ_KI912266.1, from coordinate 8,100,680 downwards.
CGGTCGCCGGGCTGGTTGGCCGGGCTGGTGGGCGGAGCATCGGGAAAGTGCTACAAGTGTGTAAAAGTTTGGGCTGCCATGGCCGTCTGGGCGACTCGGGCTGCCAGGCTGGCTACCTGGCGGAGAACGTCGCCTCGTCCCACGCCACCCTCCGCGTGGGGCGAGGCGGCACCGGATGCTCGCCGACACCCTGTGGACGCCGCGGACCGTGCTCCGTTACGCGTCGGTCGACTGCGCTACCTCGGTCCTTCCGTCTGCCGTCGTCGACCGGACACCTCCGGCTGGAAGCCTTACCGCCGGCCGAAGGAGGTTCCACATGTCTGTCAATCGTCGTCACGTGCTCGGCACCGGTGCCGCCGGCCTGGGCATCGTCCTCACGGGTTCGATCGGCTCCGTTTTCGGTGGTACCGCATACGCGGGGGGTCCACAGGGTGGTCAGGGTAGTCACGGCGACCCGGGCCACGGCCCGGTCTTCAAGGGCTACGGTGACCTCGTCGCCGACCCGAACGGCGTCGTCGACCTGCCCAAGGGCTTCAGCTACACCAAGGTCTCCGTCCAGGGCACACCGCTGGCCGGCGGCGGGCTCAGCCCCACCTTCCAGGACGGCATGCACACGTTCGCGGCCGGCCGCAACACCGCCATCGTGCGCAACCACGAGCTGACCCACGAGGCGAAGTACCCGGTCCCGCACGTCAAGGGCCTCACCTACGACGAGGGCGCGGACGGCGGCAACACCGTCCTCGTCGTCGACGGCGGCAAGCTGCTGTCGGAGAAGGTCGGCCTCGCGGGCACCGTCCGCAACTGCGCCGGCGGCCCGACCCCGTGGGGCACGTGGCTGACCTGCGAGGAGACCGAGCTCGTCCCCGTGGGCGACCCGTTCGCCCCGGACACCGCCAGCCTCCACGACGCGAAGCTGACCAAGCGGCACGGCTACGTCTTCGAGGTCGACCCGTTCGGCCGGCTGCACGACCCGGCGCCGGTGCCGCTCACCGCGCTCGGCCGTTACGCCCACGAGGCCGTCGCCGTCGACCCGAAGACCGGCATCCTCTACCTGACCGAGGACGCCAGCGGCCCGTTCGGCCTCGTCTACCGGTTCCTGCCGAAGCGGCCGCTCGGCGGCCCCGGCAGCCTGCGCGCCGGCGGCAAGCTGCAGGCGATGTTCGCGGGCGGCCTCGCCGACCTGTCCGGTGTCACCGAGATCGGCACCAAGCTGGCGGTGAAGTGGGTCGACGTCCCTGACCCGGACGCCACCACCACGTCGGTGCGCAAGCAGTTCACCGCGGGATCCGTCTCCGTGGTGCCGAAGGCCGAGGGCATCTACTTCCGGGACGGCTCGGCGTACTTCGTCTCCAGCTACGCCAAGGCGGCACCCGCCGCCGGCCTGCACGAGGGCCAGGTCTGGAGGTTCGACCCGAAGCGGAGCACCATCGAGCTGGTGGTGCGCTTCGCACCCGGCGGCACGTTCGACGGGCCGGACAACATCCACATCTCCGCCTGGGGCGAGATGATCCTCTGCGAGGACGGCGACGGCGACAACCACCTCGTCGTCATCGGCGACGACGGCAACCCCTACCCGCTGGCCCGCTCGGTGAGCCAGGCGGAGTTCGCGGGCGCCACCTTCTCGCCGGACGGCAAGTACCTCTACGCCAACATCCAGGAGGACGGCGTCACGGTTGCCATCAAGGGCCCGTGGCAGTCCGACCGCCACTAGCGGTCCAACAGACCGCCCCGGTGGTCCGCAGACCGGCCCGGTGGTCCCGTAGACCGGTCCCGTAGACCGCCACTGGTGGTCCCGCGGCTCCCGTAGCGCGGATGGCCCGGCCTGGGGGGACGTTTCCGTCCCGGGTCGGGCCTTCCTCGTCCGCAGGAGCCGTCGGGCGGTCCGGCGCGGCCGAGTACCCGGTCGGCCACCGCCAGGTGAGATATGCATTGTTCGTGGTGAACCCAGCGCGATCACCGTCTCAGGAAGTCCTGCGGCTGGCCGGCCCGGTGCTGGTCGGGCCCGAGGACGTCCGTGACGAGCTGTGGGTGGTCGGCGGGAGGGTCACCTTCTCCCGGCCCACGGCACCGGCCGAGACGGTACGTGGCTGGGTGCTGCCCGGTCTCGTGGACGCGCACTGCCACGTCGGCCTCGACGCGCATGGCGCGGTCGACCAGGAGACCACGCTCGCGCAGGCGCGCGCGGACCGGGACGTCGGCGCGCTGCTGCTGCGCGACGCCGGCTCCCCGGCCGACACCCGCTGGATCGACGACCGCGAGGACCTGCCCCGGCTGGTGCGCGCCGGCAGGCACATCGCGCGGACCCGCCGCTACATCCGCAACTACGCCGAGGAGATCGAGCCCGACGGGCTCGTCGCCGAGGTCGGGCGGCAGGCGGAACGCGGCGACGGCTGGGTGAAGCTCGTCGGCGACTGGATCGACCGTTCCGTCGGAGACCTCGCCTCCTGCTGGCCGGCGGACGCCGTCGTCGAGGCGATCGCGGCGGCGCACGCCGCCGGCGCCCGAGTGACCGCGCACTGCTTCGCCGAGGACGCGTTGCCCGACCTGGCCGCCGCCGGCATCGACTGCGTCGAACACGCCACCGGCCTCACCGACGACACCGTCGCGCTGTTCGCCGCCCGCGGCATCGCGATCGTGCCGACGCTGGTCAACATCGCCACGTTTCCCGGCATCGCGGCCGACGCCGAGGCCAAGTACCCGCGCTACGCCCAGCACATGCGCGCCCTGCACGCCCGCCGGTTCGAGACCGTCGGCGCCGCCTACGACGCCGGCATCCCGATCTACGTCGGCACCGACGCAGGCGGTTCCCTGCCGCACGGACTGGTCGCCGCCGAGATCGCCGAGCTCGTCCGGGCCGGCCTGCCGCCGGAGGCCGCGCTCGACGCCGCGACCTGGTCGGCCCGCGCCTGGCTGGGCTTCCCCGCCCTGGAGGAAGGCGCCCCCGCCGACCTCGTCGTCTACCCGGACGACCCCCGCGCCGACATCGCCGTCCTCGCCGCCCCCGACCTGATCATCCTCCGCGGCCACCCCGTCGCCGGCACCACCACCCCGGCAGCCCCACCGACCCCCTGACCCCTGACCTCCCAACCTCCCAACCTCCTGGCTCCCGACCTCCCGGCTCCCTGGCCCCTGACCTCCCGACTCCCGAGCCCTCCCCGCCTCCACCCGCCCCCAGTGATCGCCGTCTGTGCCCTTCCGTGGTTGCGCCGGGACCGGATCCACAACCACCGCGGGGCTGAGACGCCGATCAAGAACGACTGAGGGCTGTCCACAGGGACGCCGGGGTGGCCGTGCCGGGGGTGGTCGGGGAGGAGGGTGTGCTGGTGTGGGGGTTGGCGGGGGAGCTCGGTCGGTTCTGGCGTATCCGGGGATGGCGGCGGCGCTGTGGACAGCCGGGTGGCAGGACGGCATGGTCACCTATGAGCAGGCGCTGGGCGCGGGGTTGACCCGGGGCCAGATCCGGCAACTCGTGCGGACCGGCGACTGGGTCCGGCCGTTCCCCGGCACCTATCTCGTCGCTGGCGCCGACCCGTTTCTTGGTCGGGTGCACGCGGCTCTGGTTCGTCGGCCGCAGGCGGTCGTATGCGGCGTCACGGCCGCGAGGCTGCTCGACCTGCGCGCGCTTCCCGCGCTGTCCACCTCGGAGCCGATCCATCTCCTGATCACCGGATCTGCCGCGCGGACCGCTGCGCGGGGCATCGTTCTGCACTCGGGATCTCGCGCGGGCACGCCGGTCTGGTGGCGCCGTGGGGTTCCGGTCACGTCGGTGACGCGCACGCTCGCTGATCTCGTTCTCGCCTGGGACCGACCGGAGGCGGTGGCGCTGTTGGACGCCGCCGCACACGATCGCCGGTTCCGCGGTGTGGTCGAGGTGGCGGCGCACCTGCTCGGTCGACGCGGCGCGGCGGCCCGGTTCCGATGGCTCGCGGAGGTCGACGCCCGCACGGAGTCCGCGCTCGAAAGCCGGCTGCGCCTCGTCCTGCACGACCACGGACTCAGGCCGCCCGAGGCTCAATACGCCGTCATCGACGAGAACGGGCGATCTGTCGCGCGCGCCGACTTCGCCTACCCGGCTCGTCGGCTGCTCGTCGAGGCGGATGGCGCCGCCTTCCATGGCGACCACGCCGCCGATCCAGAGCCGCTGCACCGCGACCGCGACCGTCAGAACGCCCTGTCCCGCCTTGGCTGGACGATCCTGCGTTTCACCTGGTCAGACGTGCTCACCCGTCCCGACCACGTCGCCGCTGTCGTTCGCCACTCTCTCGCCCGGCCATGATCGTTTCTTGGGCCCCGTGGTGGTCGTAAGCCGGGCTCTGCTGTGACCGCCGGAGGGCTCAAACGGCGATCAGGCCACCAGGCCACCAGGCCACCAGCGATCAGGCGATCAGGCGAGGAGGGGGGAGGTGACGCGCTCGCCGGTGGTGCCGTCGATGAGGCCGAGGTCGGTGATGTGGGGGCCGGGGAGGCAGGCGAGCGAGGCGACCATGACGGTGAACAGCGGCTGGGTGAGGATCCGGAGGGTGAGGCCGACCTCGGCGGCCGCGTCCTGGACGGCCCGCTGGGCCTCGGCGACCTGGGCCGCCGGCAGCGGCGACAGCAGCCCGGCGATCGGGAGCGCGACCCGGGCCACCACCTCGCCCCCGGCGGCGACCGCGACGCCCCCGCCGTCCGCGATCACCTGGTTCGCCGCGGCCGCCATGTCGACCGGGTCGCGGCCGAAGACGACCAGGTTGTGGGTGTCGTGCGAGACCGAGGTGGCGACGGCGCCTGTCCACTCCCCCCAACCGGAGATCAGCGCGGCCTGCGGGCGGGGCGCGATCCGGCCGTGCCGGTGCACCGCGACCTGCAGCATGTGCCCCGCCGGCGGCACCACCACACCGTCGCGGACCTCGGCGTCGACCTCGCCCCAGGTGGTGAAGACCGGGCCGTCGAGCACCCGCAGCCGCGCCGTGCCGTTGTAGACCCCGTCCGGCAGGTGGCCGACCCGCAGCACGAAGTGGTCGGGTGTGAGCGAGTCGATCTTCATCGTGTCCAGCGGTGGCACGCTCGGTCCCTCGACCACCGGGACGATCATCTCGCCGGCGGAGGCGACGTGCTGGCCGGCGGCGAAGACGTCGTCGACGGCGACCGCCGCCAGGTCGGACAGGATGATCAGATCGGCCTGCCGGCCGGCGGCGACCAGGCCGAGGTCGGTGCGCCGCAGCCGGTAGGCCGCGTGGTAGGTGGCGATCCGCAGCGCGCGCACCGGGTCGAGGCCGTAGCCGACCAGGCGGCGCAGCAGGTGGTCGATGCCGCCGTCGGTGAGCAGCGTCAGCGCGAACAGGTCGTCGGTGGCGGCGCACAGGTGTGTCGGCAGCTCCGGCAGTGCGTTCAGCTCGGCGACCAGGCCGGGAAGGAGATGCTCGAACGCGCCGCGGAGCTCGACGGTCAGGCCGGCGCGCAGCTTCTCCATGGCGTCGTCCTGCGTGACGATCTCGTGGTCCGAGGTGATCCCGGCCGCGAGGTAGGCCTGCAGCTCGGGGCCGGTGAGGCCGGCGGCGTGCCCGCTGACCAGCTTCCCGCTGGCCAGGCCCGCGGCCACGACGTCGACCATCCGTCCGTCGCTGGTCAGCACGCCGAGCATGTCCATGACCTCGGCGAGGCCGCCGACCTCCGGCCAGGCGAGCATCTCGGTGACCTCGGGGCCGTGCAGGTCCGCGCCGGACAGCTCCAGCCCCGGCATCGGCGGCACGCACGACGGTGCCTGGATGATGAAGCGCACCGGCAGCCCGCGGCTCGCCTCCACGGCGTAGCGCACCCCGGCGACGCCGGAGACGTTCGCGAGCTCGTGCGGGTCGCCGAAGATCGTCGTAGTGCCGCGCGGGCAGACGGCCGAGGCGTAGGCCCCGGGCGTGAGCATCGAACTCTCGAAATGGACGTGCATGTCGATGAGGCCGGGGGCGATGAACCTTCCGGTCGCGTCGAACGCGTCGAGCGCGTCCGTCCGGCTGCCGCTCGGGTGGACCGACGCGATCAGCGGACCGACCAGTCCGACGTCCGCCGGCCGGACCTCGCAGGTACCGACGTCGACGACGCTGCCGCCGGTGATGAGCAGGTCGAACGGCACGACGCCGCGGGCGGCGTCGACGGCGCGGCGGCGAAGGGCCGGGTCGACAGGGTCGTCCATGGGAGCAAGCTAGGCCGCTGCTGTTACAACTGTCTGCCGATTCCGCTCATCGCTGTTACGGGACGCCTGCCCCCGGCAGCTGCCGTTGGGCCGCTGATTGGGCGCTCGCCATACGACGACCACTGGAACGTCATGGGACAAACATGGTTACTACCCCCGTATCGGCCGTCGGCATGACGGCCATAGGCTCGCTGCATAACGGCTGGTCGGGAGGGAGCGGGCTGGTGGACGGCTTCGGGACGGGCCCGGCAGTGGTGCGCGACGGTTCCCCCTTGTCGGTCCGTCGCGGCAAGGACGCGCCGGCCGACCGCATACCCCCCGGTCTTGATCGCCGCAATTCCGGTATCGGCCCGGGAGCATCGGGGCGGCGCCGGCCGCTGGTCGTCGGCATCGGCGGATCGGCGCGGACCGACTCGCCGGCCATGCGGGCGCTGGGCGCCGCGACCCGGATGCTCGCCCAGGCCGGCGCGGAGACGGTCATGCTCAGCGTCGCCGAGCTGGATCTGCCGCCCTACCATCCGGACGCCAAGGAGCGCTCAGGGTCGATCCGCCGCCTCGTCGGCGAGGTCCGCCGCGCCGACGGCCTGGTCATCGCGGCCCCGGACTATCACGGCGGCACCTCGGGCGCGCTCAAGAACGCCCTCGACTACCTGTGGGACCTGGGTGACACGCCCCGGCCGGGACTGGACGCCCGCCCCGTCGGGCTGCTGGCCTGTGACGAGGGCCCGGGCGCCGGCGGCGCGCTGACCGCGCTGCGGGCCACGGTGCACGCGCTCGGCGGCTGGCCCACCCCGCTGGGGGTCAGCCTGAGCAGGCAGGAATCCGCCACGATCGACCAGTACGGCGCCATCTCGAGCCCGTCGATCGCCGCCCGGTTCGACACGCTGACCGACCAGATCATGGGCTTCGCCTATGCCTGGTCGCACCTGATCTGAGAGTGATCTGAGCGCGTACGGCCGGACGTTCGCGCACACCCTCACGTAAGGGGCGAACCGGCGCCAGCTACCGTGTCGTTGCCCTGACCGCCACGCCAGAATCCCCGCGCCAGAACCTCCGCGGGTCCGACGGACGCGCGTGGTCGTGGCGCGTCGGCGCGCTGGCCGCTCCCCGCGGCCAGGTGGCTTGCGGTCGAGGGCTCGCCGTCGACGAGATCTGTCGACGAGAACTTGAGGAGGGTCCCAGGTGGGACGACGGCACATGCTGCGCCTGGCCGCGGCGGCGCTCGGCTCCGCTCTGGCGTTGGCGGCCTGCAGCGAGTCCGCCGGCGACGACGGCGGCTCCGGAGCAAGCACCCCGGTCGCGGCCGGCGCCACGGTGAAGCTGATGGCCATCCTGCCCACCGAGACGGCCGGCTCCAACTACCCCGACATCCTCGCGGCCTCCCATGCCGCGGTGCGCGGGCTCAACGCCCGTGGCGGGATCAAGGGGCACAAGGTCGAGCTGGTCTACTGCAACGAGAAGAACGACGCCGCCACCGCCAAGTCCTGCGCCCAGCGGGCGGTGGACGAGCACGTGCTCGCCGTCGTCAACGAGGTCAGCGCGACCGGTGGGATCATGCCGATCCTCGAGGCCGCCAAGATCCCGTCGATCGGCTCCGGGGGCATCTCGGTCGACCAGTCGGAGCTGTCCTCCCCGGTCAGCTTCATGCTCAGCCCGCTGACCGACTACCCGGCGGTGTGCCCGGCCCTGCTGAAGAAGGCCGGCGCGACGAAGCTCGGCGCCGTCGGTTACAACCTGCCGCAGGCCGACCGGCTGATGAAGATGGCGGAGATCGGGGCGAAGGACGCCGGCTCGCCGCTGGCGCTGGAGCCACGGGTCCCGATCGACACCAGCGACTTCACGCCGACCGCGACGCAGCTCAGCAGGGCCGGCGTGAACGGCACGGTCCTCGTCGTCGTCGATCAGGGCGCCTACGCGGTGATCAAGGGTGGCGGCGCCGCCGGCGGCAAGTACTGCCACGCGCTGGGTGTCCTCTCCCGGGACTGGCTCATCGACGAGGGCGCGGCGGCCGACTCGATCGTCTTCGCGAGCGCGTTCCCCGAGCTCAGCGAGGCCGGCCAGTTCCCCGAGCTCGCCAGGGCGGTCCAGGAACTCGACGCGGAGGCCGCCGCCGGCGACGCCGCCGCGGCGACGGACAGGCGGATCAGCTCGACGAACACCGTCGGCTCGTGGCTGTCGGTGCAGGTCGTCGAGAAGGTCGCGAACGCGATCCCTGGCGACGAGCTGACGTCGGCGGCGCTGCTCGACCAGCTCAACAAGACCTCGGGCCTCGACCTCGGCCTGCTGCCGCCGCTGGACTTCTCCAAGCCGTCGCCGATCCCCGGCGCGCAGCGGCTGTTCAACACCACGATGCGCGGCGTGCGCTGGGACTCGGCGACGAAGACCTACGTCCCGCTCGGCACCGAGGCCTACGACGCCCTGAAGATCCTCACCCAGACCGGCGCCTGACGGGTGCGGTAACGCTCCGGCCTACCAGGTGCGGGGGGCACCGAAGACCTGGGTCCAGTAGCAGCCGTAGACGTCGTCGCTGACGGCGTAGCCGATGCCGATCTCGGTGATCTCGGGCAGCAGGATGTTGCGGCGGTGGCCCGGGCTGTTCATCCAGCCCGTGACGACCTCCATCGGGGTCCGCTGGCCGGCGGCGATGTTCTCGGCCACCGTCGCGTACTGGTATCCGGCCGCCTCGACCCGGTCGGAGACCTGCCTGCCCTCCGGGCTGGCATGGTCGAAGAACCGGCGCCGGGCCATGTCGGCGCTGTGCGCCGCGGCCGCCATGGCGAGCCGGGGCTCGGGCGCGAGCGGCCGCAGGCCGTGCTGCTGACGCTGCTGGTTCGTCAGCATGATCACCTCGGCGAGCCGGTCGGCGTCCGGGGTTCGTGGCGACAGCGGCGCCCACGGTGGGCCCGGCTCGGCCCGCTGACCGGGCGGGCTCGGTGGGCTTGGCGGTCTGGGTGCGCTGGGTGGCCTGGGTGGCCTGGGTGCGCTGGGTGGCCTGGATGGGCCGGGCGGACCTGGCGTGGGCACCGGTAGCGGGCCGGCCGGGAGCGGAACGGGCCGGGGCGCCGGCGTGGCCGGCTCGGGCTCCACGTCGACACCGAAGTCGCGCGCGAGCCCGGCCAGGCCGTCGGCGTATCCCTGCCCGATCGACCGGATCCGCCACCCAGCGGCCCCTCCGCCAGCGCCGCCCGCTCCGGCCGCCCCGCCGGCGCCGGCGGGGCCGCGCTGGTAGAGCTCGCCGACGAGCAGGGCGGTCTCCGGGCCGAGCCGCGGCGGCAGCAGCCGGATCAGGGTGATGCCGGCGAGGTCGTGCACGGTCGTCACTGGCGCGGGCAGCCGGCCGAACGGGGAGACGCGGTCCGTGGGGCTCGCCACCAGCACCACCCGCGCCGCGCCGCGGCGCAGCCGGCGCGGGTCGATGGTCAGCTCGTCGGCGCCGCCGTCCCTGGTCGCGGGGGTGAGCCGGATGCCGGCCGCCGCCGCCTGGTTGTAGAAGACGAAGTCCTCGTCACCGCCGACTCGGCCGCCGTCGCCGACGATCAGCGCCGACAGGTCGAACGGCCCGCCCAGCCGGACGCGAACGGCGCCCGGGGGCAGCGGCGTGTTGCCCCCCGCCACCAGCTCGAGCATGCGCACCCCCTTGGACCGTTCAACGATCGACGCCGGCCCGGGTTCCGCGGGGTAGCTGGGGGCCTTGTCGTGGGCCGTGGGACCATGTTGTTCTCGGGTGACCGGAGGCCGTTGGATACCCGGTCGACGGTTGTGCGAGCATGTCGTTCTCGCGCGACCGGACGCCGTGGGAGACGAGGTCGCACCGGCATTGAGAGAGCCGTGGGCTTCTCGATACAGAAATGCGTCGGAGGCGTTGGTTTGCTGACCGTGACGCGTCATCGGGTCCCGGTGTGCCGGTACCGCGTTTCTGGTAGTGAAAGTAGGCCACGGTGAACGACGCGATCGGCTACGCCCTGCTCGGCCTGGGCACCGGTGGCCTGTACGCCCTGATGACGGCCGGGATCGTGGTGGTCCAGCGGGGCGCGGGCGTGCTGAACCTCGCGCACGGCGCGCTGCTCGCCTGGGCGGCCTACACGTTCCACGGCGCCTCCGAGGTGTGGGATCTGCCCACCTGGTTCGCGGCCGTGCTCGCCGTCGGGTCGACGGCGCTCATCGGCCTGCTCTTCCACCTGCTGGTGATGCGCCCGATGCGCGACGGCTCGGCGCTGACCAGGGTCATGGCCACGCTCGGGCTGCTGATCATCCTGCAGTCAGCGCTCACCCTGATGTACGGCACGCCCGTGCGTACCGCGCCGACCATCCTGCCGACCGGCAAGGTGACGATCGTCGGCATGCCGGTCGGCTGGGATGTCTTCGTCCGCATCGGGGTCGTCGCGGTGGTGCTCGCCGCGCTGTGGGCGCTGTTCCGGCACACCACGATCGGGCTGGCGGCCACGGCCGTCACCGAGAACCCGCGGGCGGCCGCGACGTTCGGCTGGTCGCCCGACCTGGTCGCCGCCGGGGCGTGGACGCTCGGGGCCGCGCTCGCCGGGCTCGCCGGTGTGCTGCTCGCCCCGTTGCAGATGCCGCTGTCGGCGCCGAACCTGATGCTGCTGATCGTTCCGGTGCTCGCGATCGGCCTGCTGGCGGGGTTCCGCTCGCTGCCGGCCGTGTTCGTCGCGTCGGTCGTGCTCGCGGTCATCGAGGTGGAGACGCAGGTCCAGCTGGTCACCCGCCATCCCGCCTGGCGGGGTGTCGACCGGGCGATCCCGCTGGTCGTGATCGTCTTCTATCTGGCGATCCGGGGCCGGCACATCCCCGACCGGGGACACGTGAGCGAGCGGCTCCCCGCGCTGGGCAGCGGCCGGATCCACTGGCCGGCGCTCGTGGTGAGCGTCACCGCCGCGATCTGCCTGATCTGGTACGCGCTGCCGGTGGACTGGGTGAACGCGCTGAACGCCAACGCGCTGTGGGCGATCCTCATCCTCTCGGTCGTCACGCTCGTCGGCTTCACCGGCCAGCTCTCGCTTGCCCAGCTCGCCTTCGCCGGGGTGGCCGCGCTGATCGCCGGCCGGCTCGTGGCGGTCCGCGGCTGGCCGTTGGAGGCGGCGCTCGCGCTCGGCATCCTCGGGACCTCCGCGCTCGGGGTGCTGTTCGCGCTGCCCGCGCTGCGTACCCGAGGCCTGCAGCTCGCCGTCGTCACCCTCGGTCTGGGCGCGGCCGCGGACGCGATCCTGTTCCAGCGTGGCTACCACACGCCGCCCCCGCCCGGCTCGGTCGCGGCGTCGCTCGGCGAGCTCGGCCAGTCGGAGGGCACCGTCGTCGAACACGCGCGGCTGTTCGGGGTGCGGCTGGACACGGTCGTGGCACCGCGCGCGTTCGCGACGCTCGCCGTGGTCTCGTTCGCCATCGTCGCGGTCGCGGTCGCGAACCTGCGCCGTGGCCGGGCGGGCCGGCGGCTGATCGCGGTCCGGACCAACGAGCGGGCGGCGGCATCGCTCGGGGTCAGCGTCGTCGGCGCGAAGCTCTACGCGTTCGCGCTGTCGGCCGCGATCGCCGGGTTCGGCGGCGTGCTCTACGCCTTCTACCTCTACGGCTCGCGCGGCAACATCGACTACGGCGGCATGACGTTCTCGCCGTTCAGCTCGATCCTGCTGATCGCGTTCGCGGTGCTCGGCGGGGTCGGCTGGGTCAGCGGCGCGTTCGCCGGCGCGGCCTGGGCCGCCGGCACGCTCGGCACCCGGTTCGGAGCCTGGCTCGGGAAGCTGCTGACCGACGTGGCGGTGTTCGCCAGGACGATGATCGCCATCCTGGGCGCGGTGGTCGGCTTCAGTGCCGGCGCGGGCGTCCGTCGGCCGCGCGCCACGGTGCCGGACGCTGCCGACGGTGAGATGGACGGCCTGGGCGACGCGTCCGCGCCGGGAGACGCCGCGCGGACGGGCGCCGGCCGGCCGGCCTCGGCGCGGCCGGCCTCGCGCCGGCTCTGGCCGTGGGTGGGCGCGCTGGTGCTCGCCGCCGCCGCGATCGGGGTCAGCGGTTGGGTGCTCGACTGGCTGACCCAGCTCGACCGGTACGTGCCGCTGATCGGCGGCGTCGTGCTCGTCACCATCCTCGCCACCTCCGGCGGCGGGATGGCGCCTGGCAACGCGGCCCTGGCCAGCGCCGTGGCCGCTCGTTTCACGCCACCGTCGAGGAGGGCCGCGCGCGCGGCGCGCGAGCGCCGGCGACTCGCCCAGCTGCTGGCT
>NZ_KI912266.1:8080091-8088181 GCF_000235425.2 Pseudofrankia saprophytica | reverse complement strand
GCCCGGGCCGCGAGGCTCGCCGCGCTCGCGGGCGGCGCGGGCGTGATCCGGCCTGCGACGCTGTCGGTCTGGGGGCTGACGGTCCGGTTCGGCGCCGTCACCGCCGTGGACGACGTGAGCCTGCGGGTCACGCCCGGCCAGATCGTCGGCCTGATCGGCCCGAACGGCGCCGGCAAGACCACCGTGATCGACGCGATCACCGGCTACACCCCGGCCAGGGCCCGGCAGCTGACACTCGGCGAGCACCGGCTCGACCGGCTGCCCGCGCACCGCCGGGCGCGGCGCGGCGTCCAGCGCTCGTTCCAGAACCTCGAGCTCTTCGAGGACCTGACCGTGTTGGAGAACATCGAGGCCGCGAGCGACCCGCGCGACCTGCGCGCCTACCTGACGAACCTGGTCTGGCCGCGCACGAGCGTGCTGCCGCCGGCGGCGCGCGCCGCCATCGAGGCCTTCGGGCTGGCCGACGACCTCCTGCGGACCGTCACCGAGCTGCCCTACGGCCGGCGCCGGCTGCTCGCGATCGCGCGGGCGGTCGCCGCCCGCCCGTCGGTGCTGCTGCTCGACGAGCCCTGCGCCGGGCTGGACGAGCACGAGAGCGCCGAGGTGGCCGCCCTGCTGCGCCGCCTCGCCGACGAGTGGGGCCTGGGCATCCTGCTGAACGAGCACGACATGGACGTCGTCATGTCCGTCTGCGACCGGGTCGTCGTCCTCGACGCCGGCCGGACCATCGCCGAGGGCACCCCCGCGCAGGTCCGTGAGGACCCGATGGTGCAGCTGGCCTACCTCGGGGAGAAGGTCACCGTCCCGCGCAGCCGGCGGGCTCCCGCCCAGCGGGAGCCGGCCGCGCGGCCCAGCGAGTCCGGCCTGGCCGGCGAGCCGGTGGCGCCGGGGGCCGCCCGATGAGCGCGAAGGCAGGGGTGGTCAGGCAGCTGGCCGGGCGTGGCCGCCGTGCGCGGCCGATGCTTGTCCGGCCTCCGGTGCTCGCGGCACACGGGCTGTCCGCCGGCTACGGCGGGGCGCCCGTCGTCCGCGGGCTCGACATCCAGGTGCGTGCCGGCGAGGTCGTCGTCCTGCTCGGGCCGAACGGGGCGGGGAAGACCACGACGCTGCTCACCCTCGCCGGGGCGCTCACGCCGCAGGCGGGCGAGGTGCACTGGGCGGGCAGCGCGACCACCGCGCCGCTGCACCGGCGTGCCCGCTCCGGGCTGAGCCTCGTCCCCGAGGACCGTTCGGTGATCATGAGCCTGACCGTGCGCGAGAACCTGCGCGTCGGCCGCTGCGACCCGGCGCTGGCGCTCGCGACGTTCCCCGAGCTGGAGGAGCACCTCGACCGCAAGGCCGGGCTGCTCTCCGGCGGCCAGCAGCAGATGGTGACGCTCGCCAGGGCGCTGGCCCGCCGGCCGACCGCGCTGCTCGCCGACGAGCTGTCGCTCGGGCTCGCCCCCCAGATCGTCACCCGGCTGTTGACCGCGGTGCGCGCCGCCGCCGACGAGGGCCTCGCGGTGCTGCTCGTCGAGCAGCACGTCCGCAGCGCGCTGACGATCGCCGACCACGTCCACGTCCTGCGGCACGGCCGGCTCGCCTGGTCCGGCACCGCGACGGAGGCCGAGGCCAACCGCGACGCCGTCGCCAGCGCCTACCTCCCGCTGGCCTGACCGGACGTCGGCCTCAGCTGGCGTCCGGGCCTGCTCCGAGTGGTTGTGTCAGTGTCAAGAAGTGGCCGATGGGAAGGCGACACCGCGCGGGATGGCCGGGCATGAGGAACGCTTCGCCGTCGCCGCGGCACTGGTCGCCGAGGCGGCGCGGTTCGCCGGGCTTGGCTGGATGCGGGCGACCTCCGGGAACCTGTCCGTCGTGCTCGGCCGGGAACCACTGCGGCTCGCCGTCACCGGCTCCGGCGGAGACAAGGGCGAGCTGACCGTGCTCGACATCGTCGAGGTGGACGGTCACGGCCGTCTGCTCGTGGCCACCGGTGACGGCACGGCCACCCCGTCCGGCGGCGTCATCGCGGCTGGCGTCCGGGTGCGCCCGTCCGCCGAGGCGGCACTGCATGCCCGGCTCGCCGCCACGACCGGGGCGGGGGCGGTGGTGCACCTGCACACCCTCGCGTGCGTGCGCGCGGCGGCCCGCCACCCGGGCGGAGTGGAGCTTGCCGGCCTGGAGATGCTCAAGGCGCTGGGCAGGCCGGCCGATGGCGCGGCCACCCGGCTGCCGGTCGTCCCGAACAGCCAGGACATGGCCGTGCTCGCCGACGCGGCCCTGGCCGCTCTCGAGCCGGGAGTGCCGGCACTCCTCGTCGCCGGCCACGGCATGTACGCCTGGGGCGACGACCTGCGCGCCGCCCGCCGCCACGCCGAGGCCGTCGACTGGCTCTGCGCTCTGGTCTCCAACACCTGACAGGGAACGCTGTCCGGACACCGGACACCGGACACCGGACACCGGGGCGGCGGGCGCTGGGGCTGCGGCGGCTCTTTCGACAGGTGCCGGACGGGGTGATCAGACGCGTGGCGTCGGTGTCAGCGCTGGGCGCGCAGGCCGGCGATGACGAGGTCGAGGCCGGCGAGGAACTGCTCGTCCTCCTTGTGGGCGGCCAGCACGGGCAGCACGCGTCGGAACGACGGGTAGGCGTCGTGGTCGAGTGACGCGAAGAAGGCGGTCGCCTGGTCGAGTGCCTCCCGCTGGACCTGCTCGTTGTCGGCGGTGTACGAGTGCCAGGTGGCGTCCTGCACGCCGGTGCCGATCACGTACGTGAATATCGCCGACAGCCCGTAGAACACCGCCCGCTCGTCGAAGCCGGCGTCGAGGAGCAGCATCGCGCCACGGTCCCAGTGGCGCAGCGTGTTGGGGCCTCGCTCGACGGAGGCGATGGCCAGGCGGGCCGCCCAGGGGTGGCGCCTGAGCACGCGCCACAGGTCGATGAACCCGTCGCGCAGGCGTTCCTCCCACGGCCGGTGCGGCTCGGCGTCGAAGCCGGCCTCGATCTCGCCGACCACGTGGTCGAACGCGAGGTTGAGCAGCACGTCCTTGTTGTCGACGTGCCAGTAGAGCGTGGCGACCCCGACCTCCAGATCGGCTGCCAGACGGCGGAAGGTCAGCGCGTCGGGGCCGTCCGCGTCGAGGATCGCGATCGCCATCTCCACGACGCGGTCGCGGTGCAACGGCGGGCGTTTCGCGGGCTTGAAGGAGTGGCCGTAGTCGTGCGGCCGGGTGGACCGCTTGGGCATGGGAACCGTCCGGGTTATTGACGCTCGAACACTGTTCGGGTCATCGTAGTCCCCATGACCGCATCGAACAGCGTTCTAGAAGTCGAACCTCGTACGGGCAGGCCGCCCGCGACCTCGCTGCGCGCGGGCTGGCCCGTGCTCGCCGCGCTGATGCTCGCCACCCTCGCCGTGACCGTGGACAACACCGTCCTGAACGTCGCGCTCCCCTCCATCTCCACCGACCTGAACGCCGGCACGAGCCAGCTGCAGTGGATCGTCAACGCCTACAGCCTGTTGTTCGGCGGCCTGCTGCTGACCGGTGGCAGCCTCGCCGACCGCCTCGGCCGCCGCCGGGTGCTGCTCGGCGGCCTCGCCGCCTTCGCCGCCGCCTCGGCGCTCGTGCTCGTCGTCCACTCCGGGCCCGAGCTGATCGCCCTGCGCGCCCTCTCCGGCGTGGCCGCCGCGTTCCTCCTGCCGAGCACGGTCGCGCTCATGTACCGCGCCTTCGAGGGGCCAGCGCGGGCCACCGCGATCGGCATCGCGGGTTCGGTCGCGGCTCTGGGGTTCGTCATCGGCCCACTGCTGGGCGGCGCGCTGCTGGAGTTCTTCTCCTGGCAGTCGGTGTTCCTCGTCAACGTGCCGATCGCGGCACTCGCGCTGCTGCTGGTGCGCGCCGTCATCCCGCCCGACGCCGAACGGTCGGGCGGTCCCGCGGACCTGCCCGGCGCCGTCCTGTCGGTGCTCGCGATGCTCGGCCTGGTCGCCGCGCTGGTCGACGGGCCCGACCACGGCTGGGGCTCCCCGCTCGTCGTCGGCCCCGCGCTCGGCGCGCTCGTCACCGGCGTCGTGTTCGTGTGGTGGGAGCTGCGCGCGGCGCACCCGATGCTCGACGTGCGGCTGATCGGGCGTCGCGCGGTCGCGGGCCCCGGCGCGGCGCAGGGAGCGCTCATGTTCGCGGCGAGCGGCTCGCTGTTCCTCATCACGCAGCACCTGCAGATCCTCAAGGGCTACTCGCCGATCGAGGCCGGGGTGAGCTCGGCGCCGATCGCGATCGGCCTCATCGGCGCCGGACCGCTGTTCACGTGGAGCGCGCGCCGCCTGGGCGCCGCGGGCACCGCCGCGTTGGGCCTGCTCATCGCCGCCGCGGCGATGGCCTGCCTCGGTCTCGGGATCCGCCACGGTTACTTGCCGCTGGCCGGTGGCCTGCTCGCGCTCGGCGCCGGGGTGCGCCTGGGGATCACGGTGGCGGCGCTGGCGGTGCTCGACGGGCTGCCCGCCGAGGCGGCCGGGACGGGCGCGGCGCTCGGCGACACCTTCCAGGAGATCGGCGGGGCGCTGGGTGTGGCGCTGCTCGGCTCGATCTACAACGTGATCTACCAGTCCGACCTGCCGTCGGCGGCGCCCGCGGCCGCGCGCGACTCGCTGCGGGGCGCCCTGAGCCTGCACGACGCGGCCCTCTCGGCCGCCGCACGCCACGCGTTCACCTCCGGCGCGCAGATCGCCCTGCTGGCCTGCGCCGGGATCCTCGCGGCGGTCGCCGTCGTCGCGCGCCTCACCGTGTCACGTGACCTCGACCTGACCGAGGCGACCTGATGGAGGCGATCCGCCCGCCTCGGGTTCGACACCCCACCGACGGGCCACCACCCAACGACCGCTACCCGCGCCTACACCGACCCGCCGGACGCAACCGCCGCCGGTCGGGGCGAGAGCCCGCGACCGTGCCCCCGTTCCACCTCGGCCGGAGGGAGCCTGCGCTGTTCGGCCCGGGTGTCGCCGGAGGCGACCATCCGCAGGGCGGTCACGGCGATGCTGGGCACCGGGCTGCGCACGGCCGCGTAGGCGTGGCGGACCGCCCCCAGCGGGGCCGGGTCGTCGTCGAACCCGACGACCGCCACGTCGTCGCCGAGGCGCAGCCCCCGCTCGCGGCACACCTCGACGACCGCGGTGGCCAGGCCGTCGTGCGCGGCGAAGATCGCCTCCGGCGGTCCGTCGGCCTCGAACGAGGCGTCGAGTGCCGCGGCCGCGGCCGCCACCCCGAGCCGGGAGCGCACGAGCCGGCCCGGCTCGCCGAGCTCGGCCTGGTGGGAGAGGTAGGCCTCGGTCCGTTCCCGTACGCACGGCAGGTCGTCCGGGCCCGCGACCAGCGTGATGCGCCGCCGGCCGAGCCTGGACAGGTGCGTGAGCGCGGCTCGTGACGCGCGTGGGTTGTCGACGTCGGCCGCCGCGACGTCCGGCGAGCAGGCCCCGAGGGTGACCGTGCGGCGCAGCACCTGCCGCGGCAACACGGCCAGTGCCTCGCGGCTCGGGTTGATGACGATGAGGCCGGCGAGGGCGCGGTCGGCGGCCAGCTCCCGCAGCCCGGCGCCGTCCCCGTGCTCCAACCTCCGCAGGAAGACCCCAAGACCGGCCGTGCCTGCGGCCTCGGCGGCGGCGTAGGCGACGGTGCCGAAGAACCGGTCCTCCTCCGGGCACCAGGGGTGCGAGATCGCCACGATGGCGACCCGGTCGCCTCGCCCGCCGGCCAGCGCGCGGGCGGCGGGGCTCGGCACGAAGCCCAGCTCGTCCGCCGCGGCGAGCACCCGGTTCCTGGTCGCCGGGATCACGTGGGTGCTGCCATTGAGGACGCGGGAGACGGTCGCGCGCGACACCCCGGCGAGAGCCGCGACGTCCTCGATGGTGCGCCGCCGTCGCGTCCCGTCGGCGCGTGCCGCGCCGTCATGTGCCGAGTGGTCGATGACGTGGGAGGCGGCGCCGCCAGGCCGCCCTTCCGGAGGACGCGCGTCCGCCGTCCGCTCGGTAAGGCTCATGACCGCCAGTGTCGGACGATCGCCCTGGCCGCTTCAACGCCTTCCCATCAACCAGACCGACGCGTATCCATCAGGCGGGGGAGGTCAGATGGGGGAGACGGTGGGCGGGCGGGGGCCGTGTTCCGTGATGAGGGCGCTGACCAGACTCGCGGGGGTGACGTCGAAGGCCGGGTTGTGGGCGCGGGCGCCCGGCGGGGCGACACGGCGGGCGGACCAGGCCAGGACCTCGTCGTCGGCGCGCCGCTCGATCGGGATCAGAGATCCGCTCGGCAGGTCCTCGTCCACCGTCGACGCCGAGGCGGCGACGACGAACGGGATGCCGGCGTGCGCGCAGGCCAGCGCCACCCCGAGGGTGCCGACCTTGTTCGCGACGTCGCCGTTCGCCGCGATGCGGTCCGCGCCGACGATGGCGACGTCGACGAGGCCGCCGACGATCGTGCCGGCCGCCGCGCCGTCCACCTGCACCCGGTGGTCGATGCCGGCCTGGGCCAGCTCCCAGGCGGTGAGCCGGCTGCCCTGCAGCAACGGCCGGGTCTCGTCGACGTAGACCAGCTCGACCCGGCCGCGGGCGTGCAGCTCGCGGATGATTCCGAGGGCGGTGCCCCAGGCGGCGGTGGCCAGCGCGCCGGTGTTGCAGTGGGTGAGGACGCGTAGTGGGCGGTCGCCGAGCCGGGCGAGGATCCAGTCGGCGCCGTGCCGGCCGATCGCCCGGTTCGCCCGCTCGTCCGCCTCGGCGAGCGCGTGCCCCACCGCCACGACGGCGTCGAGCCCATCGTCGACGACGGCATAGGCGGCGTCGACACCGAGCGCGAGCGCGAGCGCCGTCGGCCGGGCGGCGCGCAACCGGCCGACCGCGGCGGTGAACGTGGAGCCGTCCCAGCCCTCGCGCGCCGCCTGCACGATCGCGAGGGCGACGCCGTACGCACCGGCGATCCCGAGCGCGGGCGCGCCGCGGACGGCGAGCCGGCGGATGGCGGCCACCAGGTCGTCGACCCGGTGGATGTCGACGTCCGCGAGCTGGTCCGGCAGCAGGGTCTGGTCCAGCAGGCGGACGGACGTGCCCGTCCACACCACCGGGCGCGGGCTCGACGGTGGAGGCGATGGCAGCGACGGCGAGGATGACGGCCGCGGCTGCGGCCGCGCCGCCGCCGAGGGCACGGGGGACGGCGGTGGCCATCGGTGCGGTTGCCGGGGGGCTGGCCGCGGCGGAGGCCAGCTCGAGCCAGCCAGCGGGGCGGACCCGCTCTGGTCTGGGTCCGGCGGCTCCGACATGCCGGCACTATGCGGATCGTGCCCGGCCCTGGTCAAGCGGGTGGCGCCGATGCCACGGTGTTGTCACCGGGACGTCATGATGGCGCCCGCGTCTTGACTCGGGTTTTCCGCCGGTCGGACGATCGGCGGGTTCCGTCCGTGGGACGGCGGCTCGGACCGAGGAGGCACGGATGACGGCTCTGACGACCTGGCCGGCGGACGACCCGGCGACGGTGGCCCTGGCGACCACCAACCCGGCGCTGATCGGCTCCTTCCTTGGCGGGCTCGGCTTCCGGTTCGAGCGCTGGCCGCTGGTGCCCGGCCTGGCGTCCACCGCGCCGGCCGAGGACGTCCTCGCGGCCTACCGTGACCCGATCGAGCGGGTCGTCCAGACCGAGGGCTTCGTCCAGATCGACGTGGTCGCGCTGCACCCGACGGGCGCCCCGAGCTTCGCGGCGACGGCGGCGGTGGCCAGGGCGAAGTTCCTCGCCGAGCACACCCACGCCGACGACGAGGTCCGCTTCTTCGCCGCCGGCCGCGGCGTCTTCTACCTGCACACCCGCGACGCCTCCCGGGGTGAGGAGGTGCACGCCGTGCTGTGCGAGGCCGGCGATCTGCTGTTCGTGCCCGCCGGGACCACCCACTGGTTCGACATGGGGACGGCGCCCTCGTTCACCGCGGTCCGGTTCTTCCGCGACCCCGACGGCTGGGTGGGCGACTTCACCGGCAGCGACATCGCCGCCCGCTTCCCCGACTTCGACACGCTCGCGCGCGTCGGCGCGCCGCGCGCCGGAGCATGACGGCTGGCCCCGGCCGCCGGCCGTCCGAC
>NZ_KI912266.1:7945129-8079991 GCF_000235425.2 Pseudofrankia saprophytica | reverse complement strand
TCGTCGGCACCCTGTACCCGTATGCCAGGGCCCGGATGGCGAGCTGGCTCGCCGAGCGGGCGGACGACCCCGAGGTGCGCCGCGCCGTCGCGCAGGCGCGGGACCTGCTCGGGGAGCCCGGTGCCGGCCCCGGGCGGGTCCTCGCGGCGCTGGACGACTGGCTCGCGCGGGACGCGAAGGTCGCCCCGCTGAAGGCGTTGCAGGGGCAGATCTGGGCGGCCGGGTTCGCCGCCGGCGAGCTGGCCGGGGTGCTGTTCCCGGACGTCGCGCCGGCGCTGCGGCGCTGGCACGCCACCGGGATCCGGCTTGCCGTCTACTCCTCGGGCTCGGTCATCGCGCAGCGGGCCTGGTTCAGCCGCGTCACGACGACGACGGGCCGGGAGGAGCCGGACGACCTGGGTCCGCTGCTGTCGGCGTACTTCGACCTCGACAACGCGGGGGCGAAGGGCGACGCCGCCTCATACGCGCGGATCGCGGCGGCCCTCGGCGTCGAGCCGGGCCGGCTGCTGTTCCTGACCGACCGTCCCGGCGAGTTGGACGCGGCCATGGCCGCGGGCTGGGCCGCGCTCGGCGTCGCCCGCGCCGGGGAGCCCTACGCGGACGCGCTCGCCGGATACCCACGCGTCGACTCGTTCGCCACCGTGGAGCTGGCCGCGGCCTGACCCGGCGGCGGCCCTGTCTGGTTGGTCGATCAGGGCGGTGGGCGGCTGGGACGTCGCAAGGAGCCGTCGATGCCACCTGGCATCCGTAGAGTCGCCACTGACCTCAACGGAACCCGGCGCGGCGCGCGCCGGAACACGACGGAGACATCGATGACTCTGACGATCGGCGCAACCGCTCCTGACTTCGTGGCCGCGACCACCGAAGGGCCGATCTCCTTCCACGAGTGGATCGGAGACTCGTGGGCGGTGCTCTTCTCGCACCCCAAGAACTTCACGCCGATCTGCACGACCGAGCTCGGCTACGTCGCCTCGATCAAGCCCGAGTTCGACAAGCGCGGCGTGAAGATCATCGGCCTTTCGGTGGACCCGGTCGAGCTGCACGAGGGCTGGGCCAAGGACATCGAGGAGACGCAGGGCACCGCGCCCAACTACCCGCTGATCGGGGATGCCGACTACTCGATCTCCAAGGCGTACGGAATGCTGCCCGCCGACGCCAGCGGCGACCCGGCCCAGCGCACGGCCATGGACAACCAGACTGTCCGCAACGTGTTCGTCATCGGCCCGGACAAGAAGATCAAGCTCATCCTGGTGTACCCGATGACGACCGGCCGCAACTTCGACGAGGTCCTGCGGGTGATCGACTCGCTGCAGCTCACGGCGAAGCACAAGGTGGCCACGCCGGTGAACTGGAAGCAGGGCGAGAACGTCGTCATCGCCGGTTCGGTCAACAACGACCAGGCCAAGGAGCTCTTCGGTACCTGGGAGGCGCCGAAGCCCTACCTGCGCATCGTTCCGCAGCCGGGCGCCTGACGCCGGTACCCGGTCACGATCCGTGCCACCGGTCCGTATCACCGGTGCACGCCACCGATCTACGCCACCGGGTCCGTGCCGCCGGTCCGCGCCGCCATGTTGGTGGCGCTGGCCGGCGGTCGGCTATGGCCGACCCGATGCCCTGGCCACCGGGTCGGCCATCGCGGGAGTCGGCCAGCGCCGGAACGGAATAGATGCTGCCCGGATGTGCTTGGAATAGAGGCAATTGCGACGTGTTCCCGCGGCGATGAGCGCGTACGGCGGGCGGTGGGTCGAGAGAGGTGACCAGGCTCGTAAGACGGCGCGATACGGCCGACATTCTGGCGGGTGTGATTTCTGCTACAGCCATCCGGGTGAAGGTGCGCTACTTACGGGTTGAAGCTCACCCTGGTGCGGCGGCCACTCTCCGGCGTTCCTGTGAGATGGTCGAGCGGAACGGCGGAAACCGCGCTCGCCTAAGGGATGAGTGGAGAGGAATTGTGACCGCGAACACCATGGCCACCAGTGACACCGAGGTCGGCGCGACCGAGGGCGGTGTCTACCGGCACCGCGTCCTGGTCATCGGTTCCGGGTTCGGCGGACTGTTCGCCACCCAGGCGCTTCGCAGCGCCTGGGCCGACGTCACGATCGTCGCGAGGACGTCCCACCACCTGTTCCAGCCGCTGCTCTACCAGGTGGCGACCGGGATCCTCTCCGAGGGAGAGATCGCCCCGTCGACCCGCGAGGTGCTGCGCCGTCAGCGCAACGCCCGGGTCGTGCTCGGCGAGGTCACCAACATCGACCTTGACGCGAGGACCGTCACCTCGGAGCTCGTCGGCCGCACCACCCTGCACCACTACGACAGCCTGATCGTCGCCGCCGGCGCCGGGCAGTCATATTTCGGCAACGACCAGTTTGCCGAGCACGCGCCCGGAATGAAGAGCATCGACGACGCCCTCGAGCTTCGCGGCCGGATTCTCGGCATGTTCGAGTTGGCGGAGGCGTCCACCGACGAGGCGGACATTGAGCGGCTGCTTACTTTCGTCGTTGTCGGCGCCGGCCCGACCGGTGTGGAGATGGCCGGCCAGATCGCCGAGCTCGCGCACCGGACTCTGCGCCGCGATTTTCGGAGCATCGACCCGCGCAAGGCGCGGATTGTCCTGCTCGACGCGGCTCCGGTCGTACTTCCCGCGTTCGGCGACAAGCTCGGCGCCTATGCCGTCCAGCGGCTGGAGAAGCTGGGCGTCGAGGTTCAGCTGGGCGCGATGGTGACCGACGTCGACGCGACCGGCATCGAGGTCAAGAACGCGGACGGCACCAGGCGGCGCATCGAGTCGGTCTGCAAGGTATGGGCGGCCGGAGTGCAGGCGAGCCCGCTGGGCAGGCAGCTCGCCCAGCAGAGCGGCGCGGGGCTTGACCGGGCCGGCCGGGTCCAGGTGGAGCCGGACCTGACCCTGCCCGGCCATCCGGAGGTGTACGTCGTCGGCGACATGATCTCGCTGAACCAGCTTCCGGGAGTGGCGCAGGTCGCCATCCAGGGTGGCCGGCACGCCGCCCGGGACATCCGCGCCCGGATCGAGGGCCGCGAGTCCGGCCGGCTCTTCAAGTACCACGACAAGGGCAGCATGGCGACGATCTCGCGGTTCAGCGCCGTCGCCAGCATCGGCAGGCTGAAGCTCACCGGCTTCGTGGCGTGGCTGATGTGGCTGGCCGTGCACCTCGTCTACATCATCGGCTTCAAGCACCGGGTGACGACGCTGCTGCACTGGGCCGTCAGCTTCGTCGGCCGAGGCCGCTCGGAGCGCACCGTGACGCACCAGCAGATCTTCGCCAGGACCGCGATCAGCCGCCTCGGCGAGGAGTTCTCGCCGTCACTGCCGCCGGACCCCGACGCCCGGCCGTCCTGGCGGGGGAACGGGGCGGCGGCCCCGGTGCCCGGCCCGGCCAGCACCCCGGCCCAGCCGGTGCCGGCCAGCGGGAAGACGCCGGAGCCGGCCACCTCCGGCGTCGGCTGACCGGCCGCTGGCTGCTGGCCGCCGGCCTCCGTGGCCACGGCTCGTCAGGCCGTGGCCACGGCTCGACGAGCCCGATATTGGCTTGCGGTGGCGGGGCCACGGGAATATTCATGGTGGGCGCATGTGTCTGACCTGCGGGGACGCGGGGCGGGGGCGTCGCGTGATGCGTCGTGGGTCGCCCGCCGTGACCGCCTTGGCGTAGCCAGGGCTGTGAGACTGTCGTTTGTCGCCGTAAGCCCCTGCTCGGGAACCTGGATTCTGCTCGTACCGTGACGTTGCCGCACGCTCAGCAGCCGGTCGAATCGCCGACCGGCGGGTCCGCCGACCCCGCCGCCACCCCGGTGGACCGGTCGGCCGACCCCATGACCGGCGGCCGCGCCGGGGCCGAGCGGGCTGGCCGACCTGGCCGGCGCCGCAGGCCGGGAACGTCGGGCCGCCCAGGCGGTGACGGGTCCGGCGGCGGCCGTGCCGGCGGCGGAGCGTCGGGACGCGGGCCGGTGGGGAACCCGGTGGGGAAGCAACGCGACGGCGGCCGGCCCGTCGACCTCGGGGCGGCCGAGCGGGCGGAGCTTGCCGGGCTGTCCGCGCGGCTGCCCGCGCTGATGCTGCGCGACGGGCACCGGCTGGCGCGCCGCCTCGACGGCGTCCGCCACGATCCGGACGCCGCGGCGCGGGCCCGCGCGATCGTCGAGATCACCGACGAGGTCGAGACGGCGGAGATTCGCGTCGCGTTGCGCCGCGACGCCGTGCCGGCGCTGAAGTACCCGGACGAACTGCCGGTCAGCCAGCGTAAGGACGAGATCCTCGCGGCCATCCGCGACAACCAGGTCGTCATCGTGGCCGGCGAGACCGGCTCGGGCAAGACGACGCAGATCCCAAAGATCTGCCTGGAGCTCGGCCGGGGCGTCACCGGGCTGATCGGGCACACCCAGCCGCGCCGGCTGGCCGCCCGCACCGTCGCGGACCGGATCGCCGAGGAGACGGGCGCGCAGGGACTGGGCGGACTCATCGGCTACCAGGTGCGCTTCACCGACCAGGTCGGCGAGGACACGCTGGTCAAGCTGATGACCGACGGCATCCTGCTCGCGGAGCTGACCACGGACCGGCTGCTGCGCCAGTACGACACGCTCATCATCGACGAGGCGCACGAGCGCAGCCTCAACATCGACTTCATCCTCGGCTACCTGCACCGGATCCTGCCGCGCCGGCCGGATCTGAAGGTGGTCATCACCTCGGCGACGATCGAGACGGAGCGGTTCTCCCGCCACTTCGGCGACGCCCCGGTCATCGAGGTGTCCGGCCGGACCTACCCGGTCGAGGTTCGCTACCGGCCCGTCATCGACCCGGAAAACCCCGATGGTGATCCCGACCGGGACGTCGTCACCGCGATCTGCGACGCCGTCGACGAGCTGTCAGTCGAGGGGCCCGGCGACGTCCTCGTCTTCCTCTCCGGGGAGCGGGAGATCCGCGACACCGCGGACGCGCTGGCCCGCCGGCCGAGCAGGGAGCTGCTGCCCCGGGAGATCCTGCCGCTGTACGCACGGCTGTCCGCGGCCGAACAACATCGGGTGTTCCAGTCGCATCAGGGCCGGCGGATCGTGCTCGCGACGAACGTCGCCGAGACGTCGCTGACCGTCCCGGGAATCAAGTACGTCGTCGACGCCGGCACGGCCCGGATCTCCCGGTACAGCCACCGGCTGAAGGTGCAGCGGCTGCCGATCGAGCCGGTGTCGCGGGCGTCGGCGAACCAGCGGTCCGGCCGCTGCGGACGGACGTCCGCCGGTATCTGCATCCGCCTCTACTCGGAGGACGACTTCGAGACCCGGCCGGAGTACACCGACCCGGAGATCCTGCGGACCAATCTCGCTTCCGTCATCCTGTCGATGTCGTCGTTGGGGCTCGGCGAGGTCGCGGACTTCCCGTTCCTCGACCCGCCCGACCCGCGTCAGGTCACCGACGGCCTGGCGCTGCTCCACGAGCTCGGCGCGTTCGAGTCGCCGCGCCGCCTGCCCGCCCCGGCGAAACCGGTCGCCGACGCCGAAGGCGGTGCCAGCGTCGGTGCCGCCACCACCGACGTCGCCGGCAGCGGCGGTGAGGCACGTGGCGGCGGTGAGCGCACGCCGCGGCTGACACCGCTCGGACGCCGGCTCGCCCGGCTGCCGGCCGACCCGCGGCTGGCCCGCATGATCGTCGCGGCGGAGGAGCAGGGCGCGCTCGCCGAGGTGCTCGTCATCGCCGCGGCGCTGGCCGTCGGGGACGTGCGCGAGCGCCCGCCCGACGCCCAGCAGGCGGCGGCGGAGAAACACGCCCGGTTCACCGAGCCGACGTCGGACTTCCTCGGCTACCTGAATCTGTGGAACTACCTGCGGGAGAAGGCCGCGGAACTGTCGTCGAACCAGTTCCGCAAGCTGTGTCGCACCGAGTTCCTGCGCTACCTGCGAGTGCGGGAATGGCAGGACGTCCACAGCCAGCTGCGCCAGTCGGCCCGCTCGCTGGGCCTGTCGACGAATGCCACCCCGGCGAGCCCACAGCAGATACACGCCGCGCTGCTCACCGGTCTGCTGTCGCACGTCGGCCTGTTCGACCCGGAGAAAAGGGACTACCTGGGGGCGCGCGGCGCCCGGTTCGCCGTCTTCCCGGGCTCGGCGCTGTTCAAGAAGCCGCCGCGCTGGGTGGTCGCGGCCGAGCTGGTCGAGACGTCCCGGCTGTGGGGCCGGATCGCGGCGAAGATCGAGCCCGAGTGGGTCGAGCCGCTCGCCGGGCACCTGGTCCGCCGCTCCTACAGCGAGCCGCACTGGTCGCGCCGCTCCGCCGCCGTCCTCGCGACCGAGAAGGTGACGTTGTACGGCGTGCCGATCGTGGCCGCCCGGACGGTGAACTACAGCGCGATCGATCCCGCGCTCTGCCGGGAGCTGTTCATCCGGCACGCCCTCGTCGAGGGCGACTGGGAGACGCGGCACGCGTTCTTCGCCGAGAACCAGCGGCTGCTCGCGGACGCCGAGGAACTGGAACACCGCGCGCGCCGTCGCGACATCGTCGTCGACGACCAGACGATCTTCGATTTCTACGACGCCCGCATACCCGCGGACGTCGTCTCGGGCCGCCATTTCGACGCCTGGTGGAAGAAGACCCGTCCGGGTACGCCCGACCTGCTCGTCCTCGCCCCGGAGATGCTCGTCAACCCGGGCGCGACGGGCGTGAGCGCCGCGGACTTCCCGGACTCCTGGCCCGGCCGGCCCGGGGACGAGCACCAGATCGCGCTGACCTACCAGTTCGAGCCCGGCTCGGCCGCCGATGGCGTCACGGCGCATATCCCCCTCGCGATCCTCAACCAGATCGAGCCGGACGGTTTCGACTGGCAGGTGCCCGGGCTACGTGAGGACCTGGTCACCGAGCTGATCCGCTCGCTGCCGAAGGCGCTGCGGCGCAGCTTCGTCCCCGCACCCAACTACGCGCGCGCGGTGCTGGACCGCGTCGGCCCGGCCGACGGCCCGCTGCTCGCCGTCGTCGAACGCGAGCTGAACCGGATAGGCGGCGGCACGACCGTCTCCCGCGGGGACTGGGACCTGAGCCGGCTGCCACCGCACCTGAGGATCACGTTTCGCGTCTACGACGGCCAGAAGCAGCGCGACGGCCAGAAACAGCGTGACGGTCACAAACAGAACGGCGGCCAGAACCAGCGCGACGGGCGGGATGGGCGCGGCGGCGGGCGTGACGGACGGGACGGGAACGCCGAGCGACCGTCGGGGGCGCTGGCCGAGGGCAAGGACCTCGACGAGCTCAAGCGCCAGCTGGCGCCGAAGCTGACGGCGGCGGTGTCGGCCGCCGGCGGGAGCCTGGAACGGACCGGCCTGACGGGCTGGGCCGACCTGGGCACGATCCCGCGCACCGTCGAGCGCAGGTCCGGGCGTCACGTGGTCCGTGGCTACCCCGCGCTGGTGGCCGAGCCTTCCGGGGGTGTCGCGCTGCGGGTGCTGGCGACCGAGGCCGAGCAGAGCCGGGCCCATCCCGTCGGTACCAGGGCGCTCCTTCTGGCGTCGGTGCCGTCACCGGTTCGGTACATCAACACTCAGCTCTCGAACGCGTCGAAGCTCGCCCTGCGCCATCATCCGCACGCGAGCGTGGGCGACCTGCTCGACGACGCCGTCGCCGCGGCCGCCGACGCGCTGATCGCCGAGGCGGGCGGCCCGGTGTGGGACGAGGCCGGGTTCGAACGGCTACGAGACGCGGTCCGCGCGGAACTGCCCGAGCGCTCCCTCGCCGTCGTCCGGTCCGTCGAACGGGTCCTCGTCCTCGCCCATGACGTGAAGGCGCGGACGGAGGCACTCGCGGGCGGTTCGCCGGCGGGCGGTCCGGCAGCCGGCCGCCCGGCGGCGGGCCGCCCCGTCCAGGTGAAGGACCTGCGGTCGTTGTCCTCGGCGTTCGCCGCCGCCCAGGGCGGCGTCGGTACCCGGACCGCCGTCAAGCTCACCCCGGCGCTCGCCGCGAGCCTCGACGACCTGCGCCGCCAGCTCGCCGCGCTCGTCTACCCGGGCTTCGTCACGGCCACCGGCGCCGACCGTCTGGACGACCTGACGCGCTACCTGACCGGCGCCCTGCGCCGCCTGGACCGCCTCCCCGCCGACGTGGCCAGCGAGCAGCCCAAGCTGGCCACGATCGCCCGGGTCCGCGCCGCCTACGACGAGCTGGCGGTGGACCTCCTCCCGCCGGGCGCCCCGCCGGGCCCGGACCTCCTGCGCATCCGCTGGATGATCGAGGAACTCCGCGTCAGCCTCTTCGCCCAGACGCTGCGCACCCCCTACCCCGTCTCCGAAGAGCGTCTCTACCGCGCCATGGACGACCTCGCCCCCTGACCGCGTCCCTCACTGGTCGCTCGCCGCCTGTCCGACATCAGGGCGAATCCTGTCCGACGTCAGAGGCACGAACAGCGCCGTTTCGTGACCCTGGCGTCGGACAGGACGTCCGGGATCCCCGCGTGAGGTAGCTGGCGGGCGGAGACCGGCTAGCGGATGTGAAGGCGCTTGAGGGCGGTGAGGGTGTGGGTGAGGACGGTGGCGTAGCGGTCGGGGCCGAGGAAGCCGGGCGGGTCGAAACCGAGGAGGTGCTGGCTGGCGACGGTCTGGGGCTCGGTGAGCTTGAGCAGCCCCTCGTCGCCGTGGCGCCGGCCGAGACCGGAGGCCTTCATGCCGCCCATGGGGGCGCCCTGCGACCCGTAGGTGGACGCGTAGCCCTCGTTGATGTTGACCGTGCCGGCGTCGATGCGCGCCGCGACCGCGCGGGCATGACCGGTGTCGCGGCTCCATACGCAGGCGTTCAGGCCGTACTCGGTGTCGTTGGCGGCGGCGATCGCCGCGTCGTCACCATCCACCGGGTACAGCGCGACCACCGGGCCGAACGTCTCGTCCCGGTGGAGCGCCATGCCGGGGGTGACGTCGGCGAGAACGGTGGGTTCGTGGAACAGCGGACCCAGGTCCGGGCGGGGCTTGCCGCCGGCGAGCAGGGTCGCGCCCTTGGAGACCGCGTCGTCGAGGTGGGCGCGGACGGCGTCGAGCTGGCGCTGGTAGGTGAGTGAGCCCATGTCGGTGGCGTAGTCGAGCGAGGCGCCGAGCCGTAGCCGGTCGACCTCGCCCACGAACGCCTTCACGAACGCGTCGTACACCGAACGGTCGACGTAGATCCGTTCGATCGAGACGCACAGCTGACCGGCATTGTTGAAGCAGGCCCGGATGGCGCCTCTGGCCGCCTTGTCGACGTCGGCGTCGGCGAGCACGACCATCGGGTTCTTCCCGCCGAGCTCCAGGGAGCAGCCGATCAGCCGCTGGCCGGCGCGCGCGGCGATCGCCCGGCCGGCGGTGGTCGAGCCGGTGAACGCGATGAAGTCCGCGCCGTCGATCAGCGGGTCGCCGATGGTGTCCCGACCGCCGAGCACCACCTGCCACAGCTCGGCGGGCAGGCCGGCCTCGATCGCCAGCTCGCGCAGCCAGAGCGCGGACAGCGCGGTCTGCGTGTCCGGCTTCTGCACGACCGCGTTGCCCGCGACCAGGGCCGGCAGTACGTCGTCGGACAGCGCCAGCGGGTAGTTCCACGGGGTGATCACGCAGACGACGCCCTTCGGGCGGCGTGACTCTACGGTCCGCGTCAGCACGGGGAAGGCACCGGATCGGCGGTGCGGCGCGAGCAGCCTGGGGGCCCGGCGGCTGAAGTGCTGGGCACAGGCGGCGACCTCGAGTACCTCCTCGACCGCGTGCGCGCGCGCCTTGCCGGTCTCCCACTGCAGGATGTCGAGCGCCTCGTCCCGCTGGCGCAGCACCAGATCGTGCAGCCGGGTGAGGACGCCGGCCCGGTCGCGGACCGGCGTGGCGGCCCATGCTGCCTGCGCCACACGCGCCGCGGCATAGGCGGCCTGGACGTCGTCGGCCGTCGACTGCGGCAACGAGACCAGCGGTTCGCCGGTGAACGGCGCCGTGACCGTCGTCGGCTCGCCGGTGGCGGTCACGCCGGATACCAGCCGCGCCAACAGCGCCGCGTCGAGCCGGCGTCCCGGCCCGGTGGTCGCGGCGGGGGTGGGCGTCGCAGTGGGGGAGGCGCCTACGGGCGTCGTCGCGGTCATCGCGTTCCTCCTGGCACGGACTGCGGGCGGCCGAGGTCTTGGTCCGGCGGCCCGGACCGTCGGCCGGTTAGCCCACCTTTGTCCCAGGCGGCGCCGGCCATCGCTCTACCGAACGGTAGCCACGCTACGCCGCCGCCGTCGCCCGGATCCCCGATCAGCGCGCTCGCTGTGCCGCCGGGCTGGCGGCCCGGAGGGGGCCGCCAGCCCGGCGAGGTTCAGGGACGGTTCATCCCCTGCCTGTCATCCCCTGCCTGGCATCGACGGCCTGGCGTCGTCGGCCGGCCGGTGGGCCGTGAGCGCCCGGATGATCGCGGCCGACGCGATGGCGTGGCCGGCCGCGTTCGCGTGCACGCGGTCGCTGGCGAAGATGGCCGGGTCGGCCGCGCGCGGGTGATGATGGGTGTCGACGTGCAGGCCGCCCACCTGGGCCGCGACGGCGGCGGTGATCGCGTCGAGCCGGTCGAACAGGCCGGCCATCGTCGCGGCGGTGCGCGGCGACAGCAGCCCCGAGCGGGCGAGGTCGAACAGGCCGATGGTCACCACCAGCGCGCCCCGGTCGGCGAGCGGGAGGGCGATCTCCAGCAGCTCGCGCCAGGACTGCTCGGGGTCGTAGTCGGGGCGCAGCGTGTCGTTGCCGCCGGCGACGACCAGTGCGAGGTCCGGCTCGAACCGCAGCGCCGCGGGCAGCTGGCCGTCGCGGACGTCGGTGAGGCGGGCCCACGGCACGCCGAGGTTGAGGTACTGGACGTCGAGGTGCTGGGGGTCGACATGCCGGGAGTCGAGATGCCGGGAGCGGTGCGGCTGGTCCCGCGGTGCCCTCCTCCCGTCGGCGAGCCTCCCCTCGGCGAGCGCCGCCGCGAGCCGGTCGGCGAAGCACAGGTCCCGGTAGCCGGCGCGGGGTTCGCGCACCCCGGCGGCGATGCTGTCGCCCAGCACCACCAGCCGCCGCCAGGGCGCGCCGCGCAACAGCTCGGCCTCCTCGGCCGGGGTCAGGCAGTCGGGATCCGCCCGCTCCAGGGCGTCGTCCAGGACGGTCACCGCCCGACCTCCTCGGCGGGCTGGCCCGGGCGCCGCGAAGGACGCAGCAGGAGACCGACGACGGCGATCGCGCCGCACAGCGCCGTCATCATCCAGTAGACGTCCTGGAAGGGCCCGATGCCGTCGCCGGGCTGACGGTCGAGCAGGAGCGCGGTCGCGGCCACGCCGATCGCCCCGCCGACCTGGCGGGCCGCGATGTTGAGGCCCACGGCGGCCGCGAACCGCCGGGGTTCCACCGCCAGGGCCGCGGCGCTGGACACCCCCACGCTGACCGCGCCGATGCCGACGCCGAGGCCCAGCCCGGCCGGTAGCCAGGCGGTGAGGAAGCGCGGGTCGACGGGAAGCCAGATCGCGAGCACCAACGAGGTCGCGGCGATCAGGGCGCCGCCGCCGACGACCAGCACCCAGGGCGCGGGCTGCCGCCGGGACCGGCCGATCGAGATGCCGACGAGCGCCGCCCAGCCGGCCGCGGGCGTCATCGCGAGGCCGGCGGTCAGCACCGAGTACTGCCAGGCCTCCACGAGGAACAGCACGCCGAGCAGCAACGAGGCGTACAGCGCCGCCCCGAACAGGGCGGAGATGACGTTGGCGACCGCGTAGCCCGGGCTGCGCCACAGGTCGACCTCGATGGCCGGGGCCGGGTGGCGCGCCGACCGGCCGACGGCAGCGGCCGTGCTCAGGACGCCCCCCAGCAGAAACCCGAGCGTCGCCGGGCTCGCCCAACCCCATCGCTGCGCCTCGGTCAGGCTGAGGACGACCGCGCCGATGCCGACGGCCAGCAGGACGGTGGCCAGGGCATCCGGCGCGCGGCGCCGCGCGGTGTCGGCCCCAGCCCCGGTTCCGATTCCGGTGCCGGCCGCGGTTCCGGTTGGCATGGCCGCGGGCTGGTAACGGACGGCGCGTTCGATCAGCAGCAGCCCGATCGGCAGGTTGACGCAGAACAGCGCCCGCCAGCTGGCGACGTCCACGAGAATCCCGCCGACCGCCGGGCCGGCGACCGCCGCGAGACCGGCCGAGGCGCTCCACAGGCCGATGGCGGCGGCGCGACGGTCGGGCGGGGTGTCGGCGAGCACGATCGCGAACGACGCGGGGATCAGGAGGGCCGCGCCGATTCCCTGCGCGGCGCGGGCGGCGAGCAGAACCCCGAACAGCGGCGCGACCACCGCCAGCAGCGAGGCGGCCGTGAACAGGGCCGCGCCGGCGACGAACAGCCGGCGGCGGCCGAACAGGTCGGCCAGCCGTCCGGCGGGCGCGAGCAGCGCGGCGAACGGCAGCGCGTAGAGCGTCACCACCCAGGACACCGAGGTCACGCCGACCTCGAAGTCGCGGGCGAGGTCGGGGACCGCCAGGTTGGTGATCGTCGCGTCCAGGAAGGCGAGGAACGAACCACCACAGGCGAGCAGCACCGCGGTTCGGGTTGAGCGGGCTGGCGCCGCCGCGGACGGCGTCAGCCCGGCCGTGACCGGCGACGGGATCGTGGCCGGGCTGGACGCCGTGGCCGGGGTCGGTGGGGCGGCGGAGGACAGGGGCTGGGAGCTCATGATGCCGAAATTTAGCGTCCGAACGTTCGTACTTCAATAGCGAACGATCGATCGGTATGCTCGGCCTGTGTCCGGTCGCCGTTCCGTCGCTGACGCGCTCGATACCCGCGCGGCGATCCTGCGGCGCGCCGCCGACATCGCGTCGGTCGAGGGTCTGGAGGGGCTGACGATCGGCCGGCTCGCGGCTGACCTGGAGATGAGCAAGTCGGGCGTGATCGGCCACTTCGGCACCAAGGAGCAGCTTCAACTCGCCACCCTCGACCATGCGGCGGATCTCTTCCGCCTACGGGTCTGGGAGCCGGTGCGCCACCTGCGGCCGGGCCTGGAACGCCTACTCGGGATCTGCGAGTCGTGGACGCGCTACGCCGAGGCTCCCGGGTTCGCGGGCGGCTGCTTCATAGCCGAGACCAGCTTCGAGTGGGACGGCCGGACCGGCCCGGTGCACGACGCGCTGGTCGTCGTCACCGGCCGCTGGCGGCGCACCCTCGCCGCCGAGATCAGGACCGCCGTCGCGGCCGGCGAGCTCGCCGCCGACCTCGACACCGACCAGGCCGTCTTCGGCCTGGAGGCGCTGGCCGCCGGCATCAACCCGGCCCGGCAGCTCCACGGCGAGACCCAGGCCCCCACCTGGGCGCTGCGCACCATGCACGCCATCCTCGGCCTCGCGCCGTCGACGACGAGCTGACCCGGGGGTGCGAGTGCGATTCGGGCGCCGGCTGACGGGGCCTCAGGCGCCAGGGTCGACCCGCGTCGGCTCGGGTGCCTGAGGCGGGAGATCGTCGCCACCCGTCGCCCGCTTCGTTTCCTGCTCCGCGTCGCGGACCGGTGGCAGTCGCGATATTCCCGCGGATAGGACGACGGTGCCCCACAGCAGGCTGTGAATGGTGTGGCCGCTGTGCCATCCCCAGCTCGATCCCATGACGAGCCCGAGAACGACGATGGTGCCGCCGCCCAGGATGAGCAGCAATGCCAGTACCCAGCGGAGCGGGTGCGAGCGGGAGCCTGGCTCGCCTGAACGTGTGGAATCCATGAAGCGGCAGGCTAGGCCGCGCTCGTGGGCCGCGCTGTCGTCCTGATGACTGGCGCGACCAGTCCAGATTGACGACTGCCGGGGCCAGTCCAGGCATCCATTCCCTGGACTGGCCCCGGCAGCTCAGCCGTACACGGTCAGCCGTACACGGTCAGCCGGTACACGGTCAGGCGTGCACGGATGCCTCCAGGTCGCGGACGAGGCCCTCGGCGACCTTCTTGGCGTCGCCGAAGATCATGAGGGTCTTGTCCTGGTAGTAGAGCTCGTTCTCGACGCCGGCGAAGCCGGCCTTCATGCCGCGTTTGACGACCATGACGGTCCTGGCGCTCTCGACGTCGAGGATCGGCATGCCATAGATGGGGCTGTCCTTGTTCGTCTTCGCGGCCGGGTTCGTCACGTCGTTCGCGCCGACGACGAGGGCGACGTCGGTCTGCGCGAAATCAGCGTTGATCTCGTCCATGTCGAGGATCTGGTCGTAGGGCACGTCCGCTTCGGCGAGCAGCACGTTCATGTGGCCCGGCATCCGGCCGGCGACCGGGTGGATGGCGAACCGGACCTGGGCGCCGTTGCGGGTGAGCGCGTCGGCCAGCTCGCGGATGCGGTGCTGGGCCTGGGCCACCGCGAGCCCGTAGCCGGGCACGATGATGACCGAGCGGGCCGTCTCCAGCAGCATCGCCGCCTCCTCGGTGGTGGCGATGCGCACCGGCCGCTCCTCCACCACGCCGGCCGCCGCGGCGGACGTGTCCGCCGCCCCGAACGCGCCGAACAGCACGTTGCTGAACGAGCGGTTCATCGCCCGGCACATGATGACCGAGAGCAGGAACCCGGCCGAGCCGTCGAGCGCGCCCGCGATGATGAGTGCCTTGTTGTCCAGCGCGAAGCCCATCGCGACCGACGACAGGCCGGCGTAGGAGTTCAGCAGCGAGATGACGGTTGGCATGTCCGCGCCGCCGATCGGGATGATCAGCATGACGCCGAACGCCGCCGCCAGCACCGCGACGACCGGGAACAGGAACGTCTTCGACGGGTCCGCGACCAGCCACACGCCCGCCGCCACGGCGACGACGAGCGTCAGGAGGTTCACGACGTTCTGCCCGCGGTACACCTGCGGGCGGCCGGGCAGGATCTCGTGCAGCTTGCCGAACGCCATCAGGCTGCCGGTGAAGGTCAGGAAACCGAGCAGCACCTCGAGCGTGATCGCGGCCATCGTGAAGGCCCCGATCTCCGGCTGGTGGTTGTAGTACTCGGCCGTGCCGACGAGACCGGCGGCGAGCGCGCCGAAGGCGTGTGACAGCGCGATCCGCTGCGGCATCGCCGTCATCGGGACGAAGACCGCCATCAGCGCGCCGATGGCCGACCCGACGACGAACGCCAGGATGATCCAGCGGAAGTCGACGATCTCCTTGTTCACCAGCGTGCCGATGATCGCGAACAGCATGCCGAGTTCGGCGGCTTGCAGTCCACGCCGAGCCGTCTTCGGTTGGGTGATGCCCTTCAGGCCGACGATGAACAGACCACCGGCGGCCAGGTAGCACAGAGGCACGATGTAGTCGTTCATCGGGCGGTCTCCTGGGTGGTCGCGGCGGCGGGGTCCTTACGGAACCTGGCTCGCAGCCAGTCGGCGGCGCTGGGGCCGGCCCCGCCCGTCGGCGCGCCCTTACCGGCGGCGTCGCGTGGACGGAACATCTTGAGCATCCGGTCGGTGATCAGAAACCCACCGACGACGTTGATCGTCGACGCGGTGACGGCGATCGTGCCGAGGAGGGTCGACACGACGCCGTGGTCGGAACCGGCGATGACCAGGCTGCCGACCAGCGAGATGCCGGCGACCGCGTTGGTCAGCGACATCAGCGGGGTGTGGAACAGCGGTGGCACCCGCCGGATCACCTCGAAGCCGACGAAGCTCGCCAGCAGGAACACGTACAGGCCGCTCTCGATCGCGGTGGACATCGGCCTCACCCCCCAGCCGTGGTAGGAACGGCGGCCGCCTCGCGGTCGCTGTCGGCGGTGCCGGCACCCGTCGCCGTGGTGGCGTCGAGAGCCGCGAGGCCCAGCAGGTCGCGCACCCGGGGGGAGACGACCTCGCCGCCGTGGGTGATCAGCGTGTCGGCGATGATCGGATCCGTCAGGTCGAGGCGGACCGCGTCGTCGACGAGGAGCAACCGCAGGAAGTTGGCGAGGTTCTTCGCGTACAGCCGGCTGGCGTGCGCGGGCACCGTCGCAGGCAGGTTCGTCGGGGCGAGCACCGTCACCCCGCCGACGTCGACCTCCTCGTCCGGCATCGACAGCTCGCAGTTGCCGCCCTGCGCGGCGGCGATGTCGACCACGATGGAGCCGGGCGCCATCGCGCGGACCATCTCCGCCGTCACGATCACGGGCGCGCGCCTGCCCTGCACCTGCGCGGTCGAGATCACGATGTCCTGGGCGGCGACCACCTTGCCGAGCGCCTCCCGCTGGCGGCGCAGGAAGTCCTCGCTCTGCGCGCTGGCATAGCCGCCGGCCGTCTCGGCGCTCTCCGCCTCCAGTCCCAGGTCGACGAACGTCGCGCCGACGCTCTCGGCCTGCTCGGCGGCGGCCGCGCGCACGTCATAGGCGGAGACGACCGCCCCGAGCCGCTTGCAGGTCGCGATCGCCTGCAGCCCCGCGACCCCGGCGCCGATCACCAGCGCCCGTGCCGGTGGCAGCGTGCCGGCGGCCGTCGTCATCATCGGCAGGATCTTGTTCAGCCGGCCGGCGGCGACCAGCGCCGCCTTGTAGCCGGCGAGCGTCGCCTGCGAGCTCAGGACGTCCATCGCCTGCGCCCGGGTGATGCGGGGCAACAACTCCAGCGCGAAGGTGGTGACGCCGCGGGCGGCGAGCGCGGCCACTGCGGCCGGCGTCCCCAGCGGGTCGGCCAGGCCGACGATGACCTGTCCCGGCCGCGGCCAGGCGGCGGGCTCTCCCGTCGCCGTGGAGTCCGGGCCCGGGACGCGGACGAACAACGTGACGTCGGTGGCGAACACGTCCGCCGCCGTGCCGACGACCGCGCCGCGCTCGGCATAGGCCGCGTCGGGGAAGCCCGCGCCCGCGCCGGCGCCCGCCTCGACGACCACCTCGTGGCCGGCCTTGCGCAGGCCGTCGACCTCCTGCGGGATGAGGGCGACCCGCCGCTCGCCCGGCGCGGTCTCGCGCGCCACACCGATCCTCATCGGGCCCGGGCTCCCTTCCGGACCGGCGACGGGGTTCCGGCCGGATCGGCGGCGAGGTTCCCGCCGGATCGGGAATCCGGAAGGCCGCCGATCCGGCGGATCCGCGACGTGGCCGATCCGCCGCCGCCACCGAGACGGCCGGAGCTGCGACGTACCTGTCGGGTCACCCCACGTGTGGCGATCTCGCCGAAGCACGCGGAGAAACCGGAGAAACCGCTGATGGGCTTGATCGCGCTTTCGGCGGCGGGGGCCAGGATCTGGATACGGGACAGGGCCTGGAAACCTGGCATGCCGGCC
Source organism: Pseudofrankia saprophytica (assembly GCF_000235425.2). Taxonomy (NCBI): domain Bacteria; kingdom Bacillati; phylum Actinomycetota; class Actinomycetes; order Frankiales; family Frankiaceae; genus Pseudofrankia; species Pseudofrankia saprophytica. The sequence goes on along the minus strand of NZ_KI912266.1, from coordinate 8,062,821 downwards.
TCGGTGCCGGTGGCTGGGGGCAATGCGGCGCGCCGCCGTGGTGACCTGACGGCGCATGGCGCCGTCAGAGCTGATGTCCGGTGCATGAAGGAACCTCCGCTGGTGGTTGGGTGGTGCCGACGACGGTGTCCCGGGCTGGGACACCGAGTGCGGGAACGCGAGGTCGGTTCGCGGCGACGGACGTCGCGAACGGGCTGGGGAGAAACGCTGTTGGCGGGGCGGCCGCCCCCGGTCCCGGGGATCGGCGTCAGCGGATCTCCGGGGGAGGGGGTCGTCTGGGCAGGCGGTCTGTCTGGTCAGGCGATGGGTCTGTCTGGTCAGGAGTCGTCTGGTCAGGCGAGCGCGCGGGCCGGGTTCTGGGGTTTCAACCTCAGCGAACCTCCGCCAGCGAAAACCCGGTCACGTCGGTGGCCGGGTTACCGGACCACTTCGGCGGCACTGCCGACAGGGACATGACCAGCGCGTTGTGACGCGTCGCGTCACCAACGAGCGGCGGCTCTGCCAAAGGAGGTGCGAGTGGGTGCTTCACCCACGCGTCCCTCCAACGTCGGTGACACGGTGAAATAGTTGGTACCGAGGCGGCGGTTCGTGGTCAATCACTTGTGTCTGCGCGCAGTATGTGGTGCGTCCCTGGCGGGCTGAAATGTGTCGTGCCCGCTGGGCGGCGTGGTCTGACCGTTCCGCTCGGCGCCGCCCGTCACCACGGCCGTTACCTGCGGGTAGATGCCCTGGTGCCGGCCGCGCCTGGGGCTCACGGCGGTACGCCGTGGCGTCGTGAATGTCACAACGAGAAGCGCGTCCGCGCTTCAGGGCGGCTTTGACGGACGCCGCGCGGAACGCCGCCGGTAAAGTTGCCGAAACAAGCGCGCGGCGCCATACCCGGCGCGGGAACTCCGAATGTGCCGTGACTAACATTCGCGCGCATGGGCGAACGGTATTAAGTATCCAATCCAGGTCGCCTGGCGCCTGCCCCGGCAAGGTTGACCCTGTCGCGCCGTCTGGCATGATCGCGATCTGCGCCCTCCGCGGGTCGCATCCGCCGGTCCTTCCGCGACCACCAGGGGGCGCAAAAGACGATCATGCCGGACGCCTCGGAGGCGTCCGGCGTCGGCGTCCGGCGTCCGGCGTCGTTCGTCAGGCGTTGTTCGTGCGGGTCAGTAGATACCGGCCCGTGACGAACGGCAGGTCGGCGTGGTTCACGATGCCGGGCGGCGCGGCGACCACCTGGGGGATCGCGTTGACGGCGGGCATGGCGGTGGTGACCGCGCCCGCGAAGTGCGCGCCGCCGAGCGGCGCGAGGCGCACCCGGACACCGGGTTCGCCCTCGATGTCCAGGACGTAGCCGTCCTCGACGGGCCAGTTCGGCGTCATGTCGTGGCCGAGCTTCCAGACGAACCGGCACTCGATGACCGACCGTCCCCGGTGGATTCCGGCGATGACGCCCTTGAAGCCCGCGATCTGCCCGTTCTCCAGCTTCATGAAGCCGAAGTCGGTGTCGGCATTCGCGGCGCCGAACTCGGCGGTGAAGCGGACCTCGTCGAGGTCGACCGCGAGCGCGTGCGCGAGCACCCGGATCTGCTCCTTGAACGAGCCGCAGTTCGCCTCGATCATCCCCGGCGCCGCCGGGTCGTCGGGGTCCAGCCCGATGCTCATCGCCCGGAACATCCTCTCGTTCGCGTAGCCGCTCATGTCGAGCGACTCCAGCAGCGAGATCCGGTCTATGCGGCTGCACATCGCGCTCGCCGCGAGCGCCGTCATCGCGGCGTGGCCGGGGTAGACGCCGGTCGTGTACAGCGACGAGCCGCCACGCTCGCAGGCCGCCACCAGCCGTTCGCGGGCGTCGTCGCCATAGCCGGAGCCGGCCAGCATGTACATCGTCGTCACGACGTTCGCGCCCGAGGCGAGTATCCGCTCGAGGTGATCGAAGTCCGGCCGGTACGCCATGTACGCCACGCAGTCGGGCCGCAGCGCCAACAGCGCCTCGACGTCGTCGGTGGCGGTGATCCCGATCGGCGCCATCCCGGCGAGCGTCCCGACGTCCCGCCCGACCTTCTCCGCCGAGTACGCATAGCAGCCGACGATCTCGAGCGCCGGATGCCCGGCCATCCCGCGCACGGCGGCGGAACCGGTCTTGCCAGTGGTCCACTGCACCACCCGCAGCTTCTGGACTGGCTCTGTCACTGGTTCGCCCTCCCCTTCACCGCGTACGACCGATGCGGCGCGCGACCGATGCGGCGCGAGGAAGGCGACCTCATCACATAGTGCCCTCTAGGTACAAGCGGTCGCCGTGCGGGCGGCTGGCAATCGGCTGATCGTCAGCTGGCGGCGCGCAGGGCGGCGAGGCCCAGGCGGTGCAGAAGGTCGGCCATGCGGGCGCGGCCGAGCCGGGCGGCGCCACCGGTGGCGCTGTACGGCGTCGAGTTGAGCAGGCCGAACGTGGCGTGGACGGCGGCGCGCGCCGCGTCCTCGGCGATCCCCGGGTCGCGTGCCCGCAGCTGGGCCACCCAGATCTCCACGTACCGGCGCTGCAGGCGCCGGACGGACCGCGCCGCCGTCTCGTCCATGCTCGCGAGGTCGCGGTCCTGGAGGCGGATCAGCTCGGGGGAGCCCAGCGCGAACGACACATGCCAGCGCACCAACGCGTCCAGCGCCTCGTCGGGGCTCGCAGCCGCCTCGGCCCTGACCGTCCCCTCGGCCAGCAGCCGCTCGCTGATCCCGACCAGCAGCTCGGTGAGGATCGCCTGCTTGCTCGGGAAGTGCTTGTAGACCGCCGGGCCGGAGACGCCGGCGGCGGCGCCGATGTCGTTGATGCTGACGCCGTGGTAGCCCCGGTCGGCCATCAGCCGCGCGGCGGCGGCCAGCAGCTGCTCGCGCCGCGCCCCCGACGCGGCCGCGGGCGCCGCTGTCGCGATCGGCGCGACACTTCCGGTCCCGGCGTCGCCGTGACCACCCGGAGGGCCGTCGTCCGAGGGCGTCGCCTCGGCGCGGGTCGTGCTGGCGCGCCCTGGCATGCAGGCAGATTACCGCTCGCGAACGGCCGCCCGGCCAGGCTGGTTAACATCCCCTAACTTCTCGGTGGTTAGGCGTTGCTAACCGCCGAGTGCCGATCGTGGTCTCCTCGGCGCTGTCCCGCCCGGCCCGGCCGGCCTGCCCACTCGCTCGCGGCTGAACGACGGCCGGCGGATCCTGATACCTGATCCCTCGCCCAGCGCTCTCGGATTCCGCTATGTGGGGAGCGGGGCGCCAGCGGCGACGGCGATGACGCCGGCCGCGGCCGCGGCGAGCAGGGTGAGGACGACGCCGCGGCGCGCCGCGACCAGCAGCACCGCGGCGCCGGCCAGGATGGCGTACTGCCACGCCTGGCCGAGCGCGAGCGCGAGCGGCACCGCCGAGCCGAGGATCGCGCCTGCCGCCGCCGGGCCGGCGCCGTCGAGGAAGGCGCGTACCCGGGGCTCGCCGCGCAGCTGGTCGAAGCGTCCACCACCGGCCAGCACGAACGCGAACGACGGCCCGAAGGCGACCGCGGCGGCCAGCAGACCGCCGCCCACGCCGTAGGCCGCGTAGCCGACCGCGGCCACCGTGTGGACGACCGGCCCAGGGGTGACCTGCCCGAGCACCACCGCGTTGAGGAACTGGCCGGCGGTCATCCAGTGGTAGTGGTCGACGGCGTCCGCCTGCATCAATGGAATGATCACGAAGCCGCCGCCGTACGACAGGGCGCCGACCTTGAACGCGACCCAGACGAGCGCCAGCAGCCCGCCGGCACCCACCGCGGACACCGCGCCCGCCAGCACCGGCAGCGGCGCGCCGGCCCGCACCCGCCCTTCGCCCCCGTCGCCCCCGTCGCGCCCGCTCGCTCGCCTGCCTGGGCCGGTGTCTCCCTCGGGCTCGGCCGAACGTGTGGCTCGAGTCTCCTGGGCCGCAGCCGTGACCTGCGCCGTCTCCGGCGAGCCACTCACGGCCTCGGCCGATCGACTCCCCGCTGGGGGGCGCAGGGCCGACGTCGCCAGCTCGACCGCGCCGCAGGCCAGCAGGACGAGCACCACCCACGGGCCGACCGTCGCCGCCGCGGCCATCCCCGCGACCAGGTACACCGGCCACCGCAGCCGGCCGAAGCGGCCGATGGCCCTGATCCGCCGCCAGCTCGCAGGCAGCAGCGCGAGGCCGGCCTGCACCGCGACCGCCGCGACCGCGGCGCCCGCGCCTGCTCCCGCCGCCCGCACCCAGCGCGGCGGCGAGCCGGCGAGGAACACCGCCGCCAGCGCCAGGGTCGCCACCAGCCCTGGCCCGATGAAGGCCAGCCCGCCGACGATCGCCCCGGCCCTGCCGCGCACCCGGAAGCCGCAGTAGATCGCCAGCTGGGTGGACGCCGGGCCGGGCAGCAGGTTGCAGGCCGCGACCGCGTCCTCGAACTCGGTGGCGGACAACCACCGGTGCCTGTCCACGCACAGCGCCCGCAGCAGCGCGATGTGTGCGGGCGGCCCGCCGAAGCCGACGCACCCGATCCGGCCCCAGGCGCGCAAAACGGTGACCAGGCCCGGTCGAGTGGGCGCCTCGGCCAGCGGTAGGTCCAGCCCCACAGATCATCCTCCGAAGCGCGACGGTCGTCCGATGTTGCCCGTCGGCCACGCACCCGCCAACGGCTGCTGGGAAAACCAGGGGTGAATGGTCGGGGTTCGCCCTAGCCGGGCGGTATAGGAATCCTGTCCTGGAGGGGTCTCGGTGGCCCGGAGTAGGCGGCCGTTACGGTGTGGGCTCGGCCCCGTCGGTCGACGCTGGCTGCGGGCCGTTCCGCGCTCACATCGATGGATGGAGACCCGGGTGACCTCTACCCCCGTTTCGGTGCTGCTCGACGGCCGGTCGTTCCTGGAGTGCCCTCGCTGGCACGACGGCCGGCTGTGGGTGTCCGACCAGTACCTCGGCGAGGTGCTGGCGGTCGACCCGGTCAGCGGCTCGGCCGAGGTGGTCGCCCAGGTCCCGGGCGAGCCGGCCGGGCTCGGCTGGCTGCCCGACGGGCGACTGCTCGTCGTCTCGATGCGCGACCGGCACCTGCTGCGCCAGGAGCCGACGGGTGAGCTCGCCGTGCACGCCGACCTGTCCAGCTTCTGCGACGGCAAGCTCAATGACCTGGTCGTCGACGAGCACGGCCGCGCCTATGCCGGGAACTTCGGCTTCGACGTGATGGCCGGCGAGGAGCCCCGGCCGACCGTGCTCATCCGCGTCGACCCAGACGGCACGGCCACCGTCGCGGCGAAGGACCTGATGTTCCCGAACGGCGCGGTCGTCCTCCCGGCCGGCGCCGGCGGCCGGCCGACGCTGGTGGTTGCCGAGACGTTCGCGTACCGGCTGACCGCGTTCGACGTGGCCGAGGACGGCGCGCTGGTCGGCCAGCGGGTCTGGGCCGACCTCGCCTCCGGCGGGCTGCGGGTGCCCGAGCTGCCGGCCGACGACCGGCTCACCGCCGTTGACGGCATCTGCGCCGACGCCGAAGGCGCGGTCTGGGTCGCGGACGCCTTCCACAACAGGGTGCTGCGGGTGCGCGAGGGTGGCGAGGTCCGCGCCGAGGTGTCGACCGGCGAGGAGGGCGCCTACGCCTGCGTGCTCGGCGGCGAGGACGGGCGGACCCTGTTCATCTGCACCGCCCGCTCCTTCGTGGACGACGAGCGCCGCGCGACCCGGGAGTCCCGAGTGCTCACCTGCCGCGTCGACGTACCCGCCGCCTAGAGAGCCAAAGGGTGTGCGAAAATGATCTTCTTTCGCATGCCCGGAGGCCGTTGCCCCGGGATCACTGATGGTCGGCACCGAAAGCGTCGTGGCGGATACCCCATGTGCCTGGAAGATGCGGCATCGTAGATAGATACGGGACTGCGCCGCTCTGCAGGCAGTGGGGGGAAATGCCGTATGCCGGCCCGCGCTCTTGACACGTTCTCCGCGGTGTACTTCCGCGGCCTGGCTGTGCTGCGCGCCCTCGTCGTGCTGTTCACCGTCAGCTATGTCGGGATCTGGTGGCGCGACTGGTACGGCCAGCGCCCGGGTGGCCTGGTCGGCCCGGCGCTCGTGGTGGCCTGGAGCCTGGTCTACATCGCGGTCACCGCCCGGCGGGCGCTGCCGCGGGCGCTCGTCCTCGTCGACGTCGCCATCGGGATCGCCGTCGGGCTGACGGCGCCGTGGACGGTGCCCGACGCCTCGCTGGGTGACCCCAGCTCGTGGGTCCTGCTCACCGTCGTGTTCGCCGCGCTGAGCGCGGTCTGCGCGCTGCGCACCCGCTTCTCGCTGGTGGCGATCCTGGCCCTCGCCTGCGCCCACTTCATTCCGGCCCATGACCACCGGCCACAGGTCGTCACCTCCACCGGGCTGTTGCTGTTCATCGGGCTCGCGCTGCGCCAGGGGGTGGTCCGGATCCGCCGGGTGGCGCTGGACGCCGACGCCTGGCTGGACGCGGTCGGCGCGCGGTCGCGTGCCGAGCTGGTCGCCGCGGCGCGCGCGCGGTCGGCGCGCTCGAGCGAGCGCTTCCTGCACGACACGGTGCTGAACATGCTCGCCGGCATCGGCCTCGGCGGTGTCGGCGACGCCGGTGTGGGCGGTGGCGCCGGTGGCGAGACCGCCGGCACCTCCTCGGGCGAGGCGGGTCTCGCGCGAGCCAGGGCGCGCTGTCGCCGCGTCGTCGCGCAGGTGGAGCAGCTGCTGGCCAGCTCCGGCAGCACCGCCGACGCCCCCGGCGACTCGGACGGCGAGCTGGACCGGCAGGTGCGCGCGGTCGCCGAGGAGGCTGTCGACGACGGCCTGGACGTGACGCTGACCTTCACCCGGGTCGACGACCGGCGGTGGCCACTGCCGGCCAGGCGGGCGCGCGACGCCGAGCCGGCCGGGCCCGCGGCCGAGCTCCTGCCCACGGACGTGGTGAACGCGCTCGCCGCGGCGATGCGCGAGGCGCTGACCAACATCCGCCGGCACGCCGGCGTCGGCGCGGCGCGCGTCAGCGTCAACCGCTGGCGGGACGGGGTGCGCGTCGAGATCGAGGACGACGGCGTCGGCTTCGACGCGGTCCGCTACGACCCCGCGGCCACTCGCACCGCCGCCGCTGTCCCGGCCGGTGACGGCCCGGACGAGGAGGCCCACCTCGGCGTCAGCGGCTCGGTGCACGGCCGGATGGCCGACGTCGGTGGCTGGGCCGGGATCGAGTCGGTCCCCGGGCAGGGCACCCGGGTCGAGCTGGACTGGCAGGCGCCGCGGCCCGTTCCCGCCGGGTCGGCCGACGGCGCCGACCTGCGCCGGGACTACGAACGGGCCATCCGCCGCGCCGTCGGCGTCGCCCTGCTGGCCGGCGTCGTGGTGCTCGCGCTGCCCGCGGTGGCCTTCCGCGCGCACTCCGAGCCGTCGCTGGACCTCCTCGCGCCGATCGCGTCGTACGCGTCGCTCCTGCTGTGGGTGGTGGTGGCCGGCGGGGCGCTCCGGATCGCCGCCGTCACCTGGTGGCGCCCGCTGACGGGCGTCGAGTCGCTGACGGCCCTTGGTTTCATCGTCGCGATCGTCCTGGCCGGCGCGGCGACCACCTCCGGCACCGACGTGATCAGGATCTACGACTGGGCCGGGATTCTGGCGCCGACGGTACTGCTCCTCCCGATCACCGTGTCCAGGCCGGCTCGGCAGTGGGTCGCGGCCGTGACGGTGGTGCTCGCGGTGGCGCTGGCGGTCAGCCTGCCCCGGATCGGCACGGCGCCGCTGGAGCTGATCCGGATGCTCGGCACCCTCTACGGGATCTCGACGGTCCAGCTGCTGGTGACGACCGCCGGGCCGGTGCTGCGGGCGACCGCCGACGCGACCACGCGGGCGGCGCACCTCGAGGCGGAGCTGGGCGCGCACCAGGAGGCGGCCGCCGTCGTGCGCCGGGACCGGGCGCGCCGGCTCGCCCGGCTCAACGGGGACGTGCTCCCGCTGCTGCGCGCGGTCGCGGACGGCTCGGCCGACCCGCGCGACGAGCAGGTCCGCCGGCTCTGCGCGAACCGGGCCAGGGCGCTGCGCCGGATGCTGTCCGGCTCCGGTGGGCGGGCCGGGCCGCTCGCCGAGCTGGAGACGGCGATCGACGCCGCCGAGGCGCGCGGCGCGACCGTCAACCTCCAGGTCGCCGGCGAGTTCGCCGACATCCCCTACGAGGTCCGCGACGAGCTCGTCGACCTGCTGAGCGAGACCCTGCGGGTGGCGCCGCCAGGCCGGGTGACCGTGACCCTGATGTGCGACGGCCGTACCGGCGACGGCTACATCTCCTATCCCGCGGTCTCCTATCCCGTGGTCATCCTCGCCGGCGCGGGCACCGCCGCCGGCGCCCCCAGCCGCTCGACGGTCCCGGATGGCCAGGCGGCCTCCGGCGGTCCGGGCACCACGTCGTCCGTGGCCATCCTCGACGGCGCGGCGCCCCCGGACGAGGTGGTCCCGCTGGACGGCACGGGCTGGCCGCGGACCTGCGCGCTGGTCACCCGGGTCGAGCTGGACGAGGACAGCACGATCGTCGAACTGGCCTGGCCGGCGCCGGCCAGCGCCGGCTGATCAGCCGGTTCAGCCGGTTCAGCCGGCGGGGCGCCTGCCCGGGGCGAGGCCGCCTAGACCCGCTCGCCGGCGACGAAGTCGACGAGCTGGGCCGCGCGCGGCAGGGCGGCGGCCCGGTCCGCCGCCACCAGGCCGATCCGGGCGCGCCGGTCGAGTAGGTCGTCGACGTCGAGTGCTCCCTCGTGCCGTAGCGCGAACAGCAGTTCCGCGCCCGTGACCGACGTCCCGGGAGCGATCGGCGCGAGCAGATCCGGATTGCCTCGCGCCTCGGCGAGCACGGCGGGTGCCTCGGTGCCGTACCGCTCGACCAGCCGCCGCGGCGCTTCGACGGCGGCGAGCTGGGCGCGCGGCGCCGCGCCGACCAGCGGCAGCCGGGCGGTACGGCAGGCTCCGGCGGCGAGACCGGCCCGCGAGACCGCCAGATCCACCGCGTCGCGCGCCATCCGGCGATACGTGGTCAGCTTGCCGCCGACGACGGTGACGACCCCGTCTGGGCCGACGAGCACGGCGTGCCGGCGGGACAGGTCGGCGCTGCGAGACGCGCGTGGGAGGGCGGGAGCCGCGGATGCGGCAGGAACCCCGGAAGGACCACGGCCGCGTAGTGGGTGCCTGATCGAGCGGACCAGCGACGCGGCGGCCCGGCCCGAGGAGCCAGCGGTGTCCGCGACGTCGAGGAGCGGGCGCAGCCCGGCGAACGCGCCGAGCACGTCGGCGCGGTCCAGCGGAGCGTCCAGCACGCCGGAGACGACGCCGAGCAGCTCCTCGACCTCGGCGGCGGTCGGCCGGGGCACATCCTCCACCGTGTCGGCCGGGACGTCGGTGAGACCCACGTAGACCCGGTCGTCGTCCTGCGGCAGCACCAGCGCGTAGCGGTTGCGCTTGCCCGGCATCGGCACGGTCAGCGCGGTGCGGGTGCCCCCGAACGCGCCCGCGGCGACCACCAGGTGGGTGCCCCGGCTCGGCCGCAGCCGCACCTCGGGCGCGAGCGTCGGCGCCCACACCCCCGTCGCGTTCACGACCGCGCGGGCCCGCAGCGAGAACGTCGAACCGGTCAGGGTGTCCTCGACGAGCGCCCCGGTGCCGTCGAGCGTGCGCGCCCGCAGCCGGGTGAGCACCCGCGCGCCGTGGGCCGCGGCCGTGCGCGCGATCGCGACGACGAGGCGCGCGTCGTCGACCAGCTGGCCGTCCCAGTAGATCAGCCCGCCGCGCAGTCCGGCCTCGCTGAGGGCCGGCGCGAGCTGGTGTGTCTCGACGGCGGTGAGCCGACGCGGCGGCGGCAGCGTGCCGCTGGGGGTGCGCGCGGCGCGGCGCAGCACGTCGGCGACCCGCAGGCCCGCGGTCATCACCGCCGCGTCGGTACGCCGTACGGCCGGCGTCAGCGGCACCAAGATCGGTACCGGGTGGACCAGGTGCGGCGCGGTCCGGCGCAACAGGATGTCCCGTTCGGTGGCGCTCTCCATCGCCAGCCCCAGGTCGCCGCTGGCGAGGTAGCGCAGCCCGCCGTGGACGAGCTTCGAGCTCCACCGGCTGGTGCCCCAGGCGAGGTCGCGCGCCTCGACGAGCGCCACCGACAGCCCCCGGCTCGCCGCGTCGAGGGCGACGCCGGCACCGGTCACCCCGGCGCCGACGACCAGCAGGTCGACGACCTCGCCGCCGGCCAGGCGGGCCAGCTCGCGCTCGCGGCGCGCCGGCGACAGCGACCCGCCCGGCGTAGGTGTCGAGATGGGTCCAACCCCGTTCATCGCGTCCTCCCTCTGCCGCGCCTGGCGTTGGGTGTGGCGTCGGGGTGCGGCGTTCGCGACACCAGCGTGCGTGGTCGGCCGGGCAGCGTCCACCCCGACCTGCCCAACGACTCGGCCCTTCCAACGACGCAGGTCCGCCAATCGGGGCCATACGGATAACGCGGTGGCGGTGACCCTTGCCACACCACCGAAGCGGCCGCCCCGGGCCCAGGCGCGGCGGGTTGCCAGCGGGGGCAGGGGGAGCAGAGTTGTCGGGGTGACCGAGTCGCCGAATCCACCGGACAGCCTCAGCCAGCGCCTGGCCTCGCCCGAACGGGCCGGTGACGCCGGCGACCTGGCCTGGTGGGGATGGGGGAGCCCCGACGAGCGGGCGGAGCTGCCCGAGGCGGTCCGGACGCTGCTCGTCGACGGGCTTGGCTTCGCCGAACGGCCGAGCCCGCCGGTGGATCTCGGCGCCGTCGAGCTCGCGGTGTCCGCGCTGCCCGGGCCCGCGCGCGCCGCCCTGGCCGCCATCCTCGGCGCCGAGCACGTCCGCGACGACCGGGAGGTCCGGATCCGGCACTGCCGGGGACGGTCCACCCCCGACCTGCTCGCGCTGCGCGCCGGCGACGCCTCCGCCGCCCCGGACGCGGTTCTGCTGCCGGCCAGCCACGACGAGGTCGCCGCGGTGCTCGCCGCCTGCGCCGAGCACCGCGTCGCCGTCGTGCCGTTCGGCGGCGGCACCTCCGTCGTCGGCGGTCTCGCGCCGGCCAGGGCCGGCTTCGCCGCCGTCGTCGCGCTCGACCTGCGCCGGATGAACCGGCTGCTCGACGTCGACCCGGTCTCGCTCACCGCCACGCTGGAGCCGGGGCTGCGCGGCCCCGCGGCGGAGGCGCTGCTCGCCGTGCACGGCCTGACCCTCGGCCACGTCCCGCAGTCCTGGGAGTACGCGACCATCGGCGGCTTCGCCGCGACCCGTTCCAGCGGGCAGGCGTCCAGCGGCTACGGCCGGTTCGACGCGGTCGTCGTCGGGCTGCGGGTGGCGACGCCGCTCGGCGGCTGGGAGCTCGGCCGCGCGCCGGCGTCCGCCGCCGGCCCCGACCTGCGCCAGCTGGTGCTCGGCTCGGAAGGCGCGTTCGGGGTGATCACCGCGGTGCGGGTGCGGGTGCGCCCGCTGCCGGCGGAGCGGCGCTACGAGGGCTGGCGGGTCGGGACGTTCGACGCCGGCCTCGACCTGATGCGCGAGCTGGCCCAGCGCGACCTGCTCCCGGCGGTCGCCCGCCTGTCCGACGAGCTGGAGACGGCCGCGGGCGCCGCCACCCCGCACGGCGCCGGTGAGCCGACCGGCGACGGCACGGACGGCGACGGCGCGGACGGCGCCGGCGCGGGGCCCGGATGCTACGTCGTGCTCGGGTACGAGGGGGAGCCGGAACGGGTACGCCGGCACGCCGCGGATCTCGCCGAGCTGCTGCGCGCCCGCGGCGCCCGCCCGCTGGGCACCGAGGTCGGCGACGACTGGGTGCGCGGGCGGTTCCACGGCCCCCGCCTGCGCGACGCGCTGCTGGACGCGGGCATGTTCGCGGAGACGCTGGAGACGGCCACCTTCTGGTCGGGGCTCGGCGGTCTGTACGCGGGGGTCAGCGGCGCGCTCGCCGAGGCCTACGCCGCCGCAGGGGTGCCGGTGGTGGTCCTCTGCCACGTCTCGCACCTGTACCCGACCGGCGCTTCGCTGTACTTCACGGTGGTCGCCGGCCACAGCGACGACCGCGCGGGCCTGTGGGCCCGGGCGAAGGCGGCCGCGAGCGCGGCGATCGTCGCCGCCGAGGGGACGATCACCCATCACCACGCCGTCGGCACCGACCATCGCCCCTGGCTCGGCGCCGAGATCGGCGACGTCGGCGTCGCCGTGCTGCGCGCCGTCAAGCGGGCGCTCGACCCTGCCGGCATCCTCAACCCCGGTGTGCTCGTCCCGGAACTGCCCGCGTCCGTAGGGCTGCCGGCGTCCGTGGGGGTCGGCGCGCCCAGAGCGGGATCGATAGGCTGACGGTGCCGCCTACGACATTCGGTAGAACCGACGGTGGGACCGGGTCGAGGCGGGAGCTTGAGGATCTTCCCCCGTGGGTGGGGGCGCGAGAGGGGTGCGCAGTGGTAATCGGGGCAATAGTGATCTTCGCGCTGTTGATGGCGATCCCGCCGTTGATCGTCTTCCCGCCGATCTTCTACTACTACCGGAAGTCGGCTCCGCTGCGCGCCCAGGCTGAGCTCGACCGCACGCGCAGGGCCCGCGAGCTGGTCGGCCGCTAGCCAGGCCGCCCGGATCGCGGCCGGCCCGGCGACCGGTCTGGCCGCCGGCCGGTCCTCGGCCCGGTCGGCGGGCTTTCGTCGCCGGGTCGGGTTCGAACAAATTTTCGGCGCCCTGGTCGTGCGGCGGCGCTCGAACGGTCCAAGATGGGCCTATGCCACGGGAGATGCCGGCCGCGGCCACGGGCGCGGCGACGGCCAAGGGCGCGGTCGCGGCCAAAGGCCCGCCCGCGCCCGAGCCGGCGCCGGCGCCCGCGACGCGCGGGCTGGTGCTCGTCGGCCCTGGTGCCGCGTTCGGCACCGAGCTGCTCGCCCGGTTCGGGCGGGAGGGCTTCCGGCTCGGCGTGGTGGCCCGCTCCGCCGACACGATCGCCCGGGTGACCGGGGAGCTGGCCGGCGCCGGGCTGACCATGCGCGGCGCGGTCGCCGACGTCACCGACGCCGCCGGCCTGGCCGCGACGCTGGCGGGGCTCGCGGCGGATCTCGGCGGCCTGACCGTGCTCGTCTACAACGCGAAGCTGTCGATCCGCGGCAGCGCGCTCTCCGTCCCCGCGGACGTCCTCAACCAGACGCTCGCCGTCAACGTCACCGGTGCCCTCACCGCGGTCCAGGCCGCGACGCCGCTGCTGGTCGACCGGGTCGGCGCGACGATCCTGGTGACCGTCGCCGGCAGCCGTACCGAGCCGCCCGCCGGTCGGTTCGCGCTCGCGGTCGGCAAGGCGGGGCTCGCGACGCTCGCCGCCGCCGTGAGCCCGGCGCTCGCGGACCAGGGGGTCCGGATGCGCACCGTCGTCCTGGACGGCAAGGTCGGCCCCGGCGGCCCGCTGCGCCCCGAGGCGGTCGCCGACCACTTCTGGCAGGCGTACGCGTCCCCGCGCGGCGCGGTCTTCCGGCTCGCCCCGCCCGGCCCCCGCCGGTCCGCCGCCACTCTGCCCCTCGAGGTCTGAGCAGGCCCCTCGAGGTCCCGAGCCTTGCCCCTCGATACCTGAGCCGCGTACGGTCCGCCGAGCGCCCGGCTCCGCCTGTCCGTGAAACTGGGGCGCCACCTCGCGGACGGCGGCGGTGTCGTGACGCTGGGAAACGTCGGAAACTGGACACCCGCCCCGTGGTTACGATCACCCCCTCAGCGCTCCCAGCCGGGTCTGGACGTGGGACCATCCGATGGATGAGCCGACGGGGTGGGGAAGTCCTCGCGCGCGTGGGTCGGCGCGGCCCTGATGGGAGATGACCCCGTGAACAACCCAGCAGACGACGAGGCGTACGAGCCCGGCGAGGTCGCCCGGGCCCGACGCGACTCCGCGGACAGGAGCGGGCGGGGGGCCCCGAACCGCCCGGGCGCGCCGAGCGCGCCGCCGCCGCCTCCTGAGTCGTTCCGGCCCGCGAGCCCGCCGCCCCCGGCGGACTGGTTCAAGCCGGCCTCCGGGCGCGATGGCGATGCCGGCGCTGGCGGCGGCAAGCCCGCCCGCGGCTCCGGTCGTGGGACGGCCAGGTCGCGTCGCGACGCCGGCGGCGCCGGCGGCCCGGGAAGCGCCGGTTACACCTCGCAGCCCGGCATCCCCGTCGAGCGGTACCCGACCCCGCGTCCCGGCGAGTTCCCGGCACCGGTCCCGCCGACCCGCCGCCAGCAGCCGCCGGCTCCCGCCAGCCCGCCCAGGCCCCAGGGGCGTTCCGGCGGGGAGCGGCCCACCGAGTACATCGGCCGGGTCGGCTCCGGCGGGGGCGCCGGTGCCCGGACGCCGGGCCAGGGCGGCGGGGCCGGCAGGCCGACCGAGCAGCTGGGCTACGGCCAGCGCGACACCGGTGCCGACTACCACGATCCCGCGGTCGACACCAACGCCGTCACCGAGTTCAGCGAGGCCTCCGCCCAGGCCCCTCCGGGGGGCTGGCAGGCCGCCGGAGCGGGTGGCGGCTGGCGCGACGGCACGGCCGGCCTGCCGCAGGCCGCGGCCGGCACCGGCGGCACGCCGATCCCCGGCGCCGGCACGGCCGAGCAGAAGCCACCGAAGCGGCGCCGCCGCCGCGGCCGGGTGATCGCGCTCGTCGTGGTCCTGCTGCTGCTGGTCCTGGCCATCCCGCTCGACCGCGTCGCGGCGCACATCGCCGTCGGCCAGATGCGCAAGCAGGTCGAGGTGGCCGTGGCCCAGAACATGAAGCCCGGGCAGCAGCCGCCGATCGTGCGCAAGGTCAGCCTCGGCGGCTTCCCGTTCCTCACCCAGGTCCTGTTCGGCAAGTTCAAGGACATCGGCGTCTCGCTGGAGAACATCCCGACCACCGCGGACGGGCCGAAGATCTCCGGCGTCGACGCGCACCTGAAGGGCGCGCACGTCCCGCTCGGTGACGCGATCTCGAACAACGTCGGCAAGGTTCCGGTCGACGACGTCGAGGCGACCGTGCGGATCAGCTACGACGAGATCAACGCCTTCCTCAAGGACAAGCAGTTCGGCTGGCAGCTCGCGCCCGTCGACGGCGGCAAGAAGGTGCAGATCACCGGTTCGACCGAGCAGTCGCTCCCCGGCGTCGGCAAGGTCAATGTGCAGCTGACCGGCGTGGGGTCCTTCACGGTGGAGAACAACCAGCTCAAGATCACCCCGTCTGACGTCGAGGTCAAGGTCGATACGCCGCTGGGCGGCCTCCCCGGTGGAAGTCTCCCGATCGGTGACCTGACGTCGAACGCCTCCATTCCCGTTCCGCTGCCCCTGCCGGACAACCTGCCGTTCGACCTGACCATCGTCAGCGCCGGGACGACGACGACCGGCCTGTCCGTGTCGGCGACCGCCAAGGACGTCGTGCTGCCCGCCCAGTCCAAGTAGCGCACTGTCACCCTGGAGCCCGGGCGGACCGCGGCCCAGGCTCCAGGGTGGCCGGGCTTTGGGCACGTTCCGTGATACCGGACGGGGTTCGCGGTGGTCACGGGTCGCTCCGGGGGCGGACCAAGGTCAGGTCAACGACAGACCTGGGCCCGCTGTCCCCGAGGAGAGGATGCTCGGACCCGTCCGATTCGGACAACAGTCCGTGGATCGGTACCGTCGTCGGAGCGCGTACGCGGCCCTCGGGGGGAGCGTTCGTCGGACCGGTCGCCAGGCAGGAGGAGCGGAATCCGGATGGTGGTTGGTGAGGTCGACGGCCTCACGGCGTGTGACCGGCCGCGGTCGTTGCGCGCCAGCAGGTCTCTTTTCCCAGAAGTACCGGGGGTGAGAGGGCCGATCGCTGGTCCGCTCCCTTACCCGGCTCAGAAGTGCCGTGGGGCGCGACGCTACGATCTGCCACAAGATCGGTCGTTTCGTGACGAGGTTGGTCTGGTAGTGGCGCCGTCGAGCTACCCGTTCTGGGTACCCGGGATCTCCCGGGCCCTGGGCGCGCCCGTATTTGGTGGGCAGACGGTTGGCGGACAGAAAGAGCTCGGCGGGGCAGCCCGGCCAGCGTCCCGTCCCGAAGGGGGAGACACGTGTCTACGGCCGTTCTGAGGATCAGCAGCGAGGCCGGCCAGGTCGTCGTACCGACCGGACAACCACGGTTCATCATCGGCCGGGCCCGCAACGCGGACTATGTGATCGCGGATAGCCGGGTGTCCCGGCAGCATCTCATGATCGAGGAGACGGCTGACGGCTGGGCCGTGCGGGACGTGAGCTCCAACGGCACCTGGCTCGGCGGCCAGCGGATGCTGCAGACCGTCGAGGTCCACGGCGAGACGCGGTTCCGGCTGGGTACGCCCACTGGTCCCGAGGTCGCCATCCTCACCGAGTTCCCGTCGCAGCGGTCGCCGTACGACTACGGCGGCGACGCGGGCATGTACGGCGGCGGCGGCGACGCGGACATGCAGACCATGCTGCCGAACCAGGCGGGCTACATCCCGCCGCGTTCGCCCGGCGCCAACCGGCCCACCCGGCCGACCCGGGGTGACGACCTCGACTACCAGGACGCCCGTGCCGGCGGCCAGCGCCAGGGCGAGTACGTCCAGGCCGACGCGCACGCCCGGCTGGACCGCGAGCACGAGCGCAGCAAGACCTACCCCCTGCGCCAGGGCACGATGACGATCGGCCGCGGCCGCGACAACGACATCACCATCACCGACCTGCTCGCCTCCCGGCACCACGCCCAGGTCTCCGTCCGGGGCAACAACGTCGAGCTCGTCGACCTCGACTCGGCGAACGGCTCGTTCCTCAACGGCAAGCGGGTCCAGCGGGGCCGGGTCGGCCAGGGCGACGTGATCGCCGTCGGGCACCACGTCTTCCAGCTCGAGGGCAACCAGCTCGTCGAGTACGTCGACTCCGGCGACGTCAGCTTCGAGGCCGACGGCCTCAACGTCTGGGCGCCCGGCGGCGGCAAGCAGCTCATGCACGACATGACGTTCCGGCTGCCCGGGCGGGCGCTGCTCGGTGTCGTCGGCCCGTCCGGTGCCGGCAAGTCGACGCTGCTCAACGCGCTCACCGGCTTCCGCCCGGCAAACAAGGGCACCGTCCGCTACGCCGGCCGGGACCTCTACGACGAGTACGACGAGCTGCGCCGCCGGATCGGCTACGTGCCGCAGGACGACATCCTGCACACCTCGCTGACCGTGCGGAAGGCGCTCGAGCTGGGCGCCGAGCTGCGCTTCCCGCCGGACGTCACGGCGACGGAGCGTTCCGCCCGGATCGACGAGGTGCTCGGGGAGCTCGGCCTGACCCAGCACGCGAACACGGTCGTCTCCCGGCTGTCCGGTGGCCAGCGCAAGCGGACCTCGGTCGCGCTCGAGCTGCTCACCCGCCCGACGTTGCTGTACTTGGACGAGCCGACCTCCGGTCTCGACCCGGGCATGGACCTCAACGTCATGGAGTCGCTGCGCAAGCTCGCCGACGACGGCCGCACGGTCATCGTCGTCACGCACTCCGTGCTGCAGCTCGACCTGTGCGACTACGTCCTGGTCCTTGCCCCCGGCGGCTACGTCGCCTACTTCGGCCCGCCGCAGGACGCGCTGCCGTTCTTCGGGGAGAGCAACTACCCCCGGGTCTTCCGCGGGCTGGAGGCGACGCCGGGCGCCGAGTCGGCGGCGAACTTCCGCCAGTCGCGGCACTACGTCCCGTCGGCGGTGACCGCGCCGTCGGCGCGGCCGGCGCCGGAAGAGCTGCCCAGCATCCGGCAGCAGTCGGTCGGGAAACAGCTGATCACGCTGAGCCGGCGAACATTCGCGGTCATCGCGTCCGACAAGGGCTACCTACGATTGTCGATCGCACTGCCGTTCGTGCTCGGCGCGATCCCGCTGGCCATCGGCGGCGACTTCAAGGACACCAACGACAACTTCACGCCCAACTCGGACGCGCCCACGATCGTCCTGATCATGGTGTTGTGTGCGTGCTTCATGGGCATGTCGAACTCGATCCGCGAGATCGTCAAGGAACGCGAGATCTATCGCCGAGAACGGGCGATCGGTCTCTCGCGGGGCGCCTACGTGGGCTCCAAGGTCGTCGTACTGGCGATCATCTCGGCGCTGCAGTCGATCCCGTTCACGATCATCGCGATCGGCACCCGGCTACCACCGGACCCGCTGCTCGTGAACACGCTGCTGGAGTTCATGCTCGCGGTGTTCGTGGTGCTCTTCGCCTCCGCCATGGTCGGCCTGATGATCTCCGCGCTCGTGGACAACGCCGACAAGACGATGCCGCTGATGGTGGTCGTCACGATGATCCAGCTGGTGTTCAGCGCCGGCATCGTGCCGGTGACGGGCACGCCCGGCCTCCAGCAGGTCGCGGTCATCTCGCCGGCCCGGTGGGGCTACGCGGCCATGGCCTCGGTCGGTGACTTCAACCTGCTCACCAAGGCGGGCCTGAAGCGTCCGGAGACCAAGAACGGGAAGCCGGTGGCGGGCAGCGAGGTACCGGTCAACCCGCGGGCGCCCGAGCGGGACGCGCTCTTCGACCACACGCCGAAGCAGTACGTGACCGACATCGGGCTCGGCCTCGTCGGCGGAGTCGTGTTCATCGGCATCGCCTCGAGGCTGCTGCGCCGGCTCGACCCGAAGTCGAACAAGAAGCGCGCCAAAGCATCCGCGAGCGCCTGACTCAGGTCCCGCGACCGACGGCGGCGGACGGCTCCTCCCTCAGGAGGACGGTCCGCCGCCGTCGGTGTTTCCCGGCGCCCGCAGGCCTACGCCGGGGTGAGCCGGACCGGGAGTGACTTCAGGCCGTTGTTCAGGTTGGAACGGACCCGGACGGGTGGGCCGGCCAGCTCGATTCCGGTGAACGAGGAGAGCAGCTCCTCGAGGAACACCCGGCCCTCTAGGCGGGCCAGATGGGCGCCGAGGCAGAAGTGCTCGCCCTTGCCGAACGACAGGTGCCGGTTAGGGGAACGGCGGATGTCGAACCTGTCCGGGTCCTCGAAGACCGTCTCGTCCCGGTTGGCGGCGGTGAAGTAGGTGGCGAGCCGGTCACCCGCCCGGATCCGGACGCCGCCGACCTCGGCGTCGGCGGCCGCCGTTCGCCGGAAGTAGTGCAGTGGGTTCGCCCAGCGCAGGATCTCCTCGACCGCGCCCGGCGCGAGCGACGGGTCGGCCCGCAGGTCGGCGAGCTGGTCAGGATGCGCGAGCAGGGCGAGCAGCCCGGAGGACAGCATCGTCTGGGTGGTGTCGTTGCCGGCGGTGACGAGCTGGACGAAGAAGCTGCCGTAGTCGAGATCCGACATCGTCCGGCCGCCGAAGTCGCCGGCCAGCAGCAGGCCGGTCAGGTCGTCGCCGGGTGGCAACGCGCGCCGGCGCGCGGCGAACCCGGCGGCGTACATCGCCATCTCGACGGTCGGCGCCGCCGCGCCCTCGGCGCCGGCCCGGGTCGTGTCGTCGGCGTCCTGGCCGCGGTTGAGGGCCTGCGCCAACCGGTGGACGTAGTCCCAGTCCTCGCGAGGCAGGCCCATCAGCTCACCGACGACGCGGGTGGGCAGCTGCCCCGCGACCTCGCTGACGAACTCGACCGCGTCGCCAGACCGGCCTCGCTCGGCGGCCTCCCGCATGATCGCCCGGGAGGCGTCCCGCACCCGCTGTTCGAGCATGGCGACCGCGCGGTGGGTGAACCGGTGCGCGAGCGGGCGACGGTAGTCCCGATGCCGCGGCGGGTCCATCGCCAGCAGCATGCCGCGCATCTGGGCGAGCCGGTCGGGGGGCAGGTCGTCGAGCACGACACCGCCTTCTTCCGAGCTGAACAGCTCGGGGTCGCACAGCACGCGCTCGACCTCGGCGTAGCCGAGCACCGCCCAGTAACCGGGGGCCGCGGGGCCCGCCGGCACCTCCTGCCAGTGGACGGGAGACACCCGCCGCAGCGCGGCGAACGCCTCGTGCGGCGGCCCGGCGAGGTAGGTGCCCGGGTCGTAGAGGTCGACGAGAGCGCTGGTCGGCATCGCGGTCAGCCGACGAGGACGTTCGGGCGGCCGAGGCCCTGCGCCGCGCAGAGCGCCACGTAGGCGGCGAGCGCCGCCGGGCCGTCGGTCACCGACTCGACCTGCCCGTCCGGCCCCAGATTGAGGTTGCTGCCGTACATCTGGAACCAGACCCGGGTGTCGTCCTCGACGCACATCAGGGTGTGCACGGAACCGGCGGGCTCGTAGAGGAACGACCCGGCGCGGTTCACGTAGTCGTACTCCTTGTACTTCCAGGCCCCGGAGACGGTGTAGCCGTACACCGGACCGGTGTGCCGGTGGGTCGCGACCTCATAGCCGGCCTGGAAGATGTTCTCCACGACCCATAAGCTCTCGTCGGCGCGGACCTGGATCACCTTGAGCTTGCTCCCGCCGCCGATCTCGACGAATGGTAGGTCGTCTGCGCCGACATGGACCGCGGGCGGAGTGCTCGTGCTGTCGAGAATCGTCATGGCAGCTGCCTTTCTGCGTCGTGGGCAGGGGTGGCCGTGGGGAGCGTGGCTGCCGGACCAGCCTGCGAAGGAATACCCGGAAACCCGTCAGGATACGAGGTCCGCGGCGCCGGGATGCGGTTTCCTGACCTTGGCTGGACCGTCACCCAGAACCGGCACGCGGGGGGCGTCAGTTCGGGGCAGCGGCCGGCGGTCCAGCCACCCCCACCGATCTGCCAATGCCCGCAAGACGCTGATCCGTAGGTTCGGCGTCGACGGGGGTCGGGCGGCAGATCGGTGGGGACCCCTCGCTCAGGGGCTGGTGTTGGGCGCGGAAGCTGCCCGGGCTGGGCGATTTCGCGAGCCGGGCCGATTCACACCGATGGCCGGCCGAGTGCTGGTCCGTAGGTTCGGCGTCGTCGGGGCGGAGAGGCGAATCGTGGGCGCCGCGGTGGCCCCGCCACGGCGGCCCGTGCGAGCCGTTCGCTCACCGAGGACGGGAAACCCGCGGGCATCGCCGCGGACGCCTTGTCGAATAACGGACATTTCGGCCGGCGTGGACGCTGACCGCGGTTCGCGCACCCCCGGCGGGGGCGGATCGGTGGACGGATCACGCTGGCCTTGGTGACGGAGCGTCAGTCAGCGTCGTCCGTGGCTCGTCGCCGAACGGTCACCGACCGGCCCATCTTGCGCCGCTGTCGCGGCAACGACTGCGTCGGCTTGGTTTCCCGCCCATTCGTGGAAATCGCCAGACGGTAGCATTCTGCCCGCATGGGATCGTCATTCTGGGCTGTCGCGTGGCCGGCGTCCATCAGGGGAGAGAGGTGGGGCGATGGCGTCGTCAGAGGCGAACGTCAGCAGCCGCGCGACACCGTTGGGTGAGAACGACCCGCGGACGCTGGGCAGTTACACACTGCTGGGCAAGCTGGGCCAGGGCGGGATGGGAACCGTCTACCTGGGACGGTCGGAGCTCGGCCGGCTCGTCGCCATCAAGGTGGTGCGCGCCGACGTGGCCGACGACGCGCAGTTCCGTAGCCGGTTCCGGCAGGAGGCGGCGACCGCGCGCCGGGTCGCCCGGGTCTGCACCGCCGAGGTGCTGGACTTCGACCCGGAGGCCGAGCAGCCCTACCTGGTCACCGAGTTCATCGAAGGTCCGACGCTGCAGTCGTTCGTCTCCAAGGGCGGCCCGCTGGCGGACGCGAACCTCGAGCAGCTCGCCGTCGGCGTCGCCGCCGCGCTGCGCGCGATCCACGCCGCCGGCATCGTGCACCGCGACCTCAAGCCGTCGAACGTGGTCCTTTCCCCGTTCGGACCGCGCGTCATCGACTTCGGCATCGCGCGGGCGCTGGACTCGGGGGCCGGCCTGACCGGAGACCTCCAGCAGCTCGGCACCCCGGCGTTCATGTCGCCGGAGCAGATCCGGGGCGACCCGATCACCTCGAAGGCCGACATCTGGGCCTGGGGCGGCCTGGTGACCTTCGCGGCCACCGGCCACTACCCGTTCGGCATGGGCAGCGCCCAGGTGCTGCTCTTCCGGGCGCTGAACGAGGAGCCGAGGCTCGACGGCGTCGACCCCGGGCTGCACCCGATCGTCTGGGACTCGATGCGCAAGAACCCGTACGAGCGGCCGAACGCCAGCCAGCTGATGGACCGCCTCCTTGGCGACGCGGGGGACACCGGCGACCAGGACGAGCAGGTCACCAACGTGCTCGCTGACTGGAAGGTGCCCCCGGCCCCGACGGGCGGGAGGGGCCCGGCCACCACCGGTGGCGACTTCGCCACCCTCGCAGCCACCCGTCCCGGCCAGCCCGCCGACGAGAACTTCGTCCCGACCCAGGTGGCGACCCGGGTCGCCAACACGCCGGCCCCCGCTCCCGGCGGCGCCCCGCCGTACGGATACCCCGGGCAGGGAGCGCCGGGCGGCCAGCCCGAGAAGCGCCGAAGCAAGCGACCGCTCATCCTCGGCATCGTCGCGGCGGTCATCGTGATCGCCGCGCTCGCCGCCGTGCTGCCGATGGTCCTGGGAGGCAAGGACGACAAGTCGGGCGACCCGAGCGCGTTCCTGCCCCGCTCGACCGCCCCGCTGGGCCTTGACACCATGGTCCTCGCCCAGAAGGTCGGCGCCGACCCGAAGTACCACATCGTCACCGCGCAGGTGCCGGACGCCGACAACGCGACGCCCGGCCTCCCAACGATCAATCAGTTCAAGAACGTCATCAGCGGCCCTGACGACCTGTTGCTCCCGGCCATCAGCCCGGACCGACAGACGATCTTCTACATCGACAAGGGCCTCAAGAACACCATGATGGCGGTCGCCGCCGACGGGACGGGCCAGCCGGTCCAGCTGTTCACGTCCGGCCCGGCGGCGAACATCTCCATCGCCCCGGACGCCCGGCCGTCGATCTCGCCGGACGGCAAGTTCGCGGTGATCCGGTCGACCACGGACGAGACCGGCCAGTCGCACACCGGCCTTTACATCATCGCGATGGATGGGTCGTCGGTCCGGAGGCTGGACACGGCGCCGCAGGCGTCCGACCCATCCTGGTCGCCGGACGGGGAGCGGATCGCTTACTGGTCGAACGAGTTCGGCGGTGACCGCGGCTTCCTGGTGATCATCTCGACCGATCCGGGAGCCAAGGCGGTGCCGCTCAACAAGGTCGAGAACGCCCAGACCGGCAACCTCGACGCGGACCCGACCTGGTCGCCGGACGGCAAGCTGCTCGCGTTCAGCCGCGTCGTCAAGGGCGACCCGCAGCAGCTCGAGATCTACGCGATGGACATCAACACCAAGAAGATCATCGTGATCACCAAGGAGGTCGGCGCCGACGACCAGGACCCGGCGTGGGCGCCCGGAAGCAGCAGCATCCTGACCTTCACGTCCAACCGGGACCCCAACAACCCCGGCGACCGCGAGATCTACATGACCAACGTCAACGCCGCGGACAACCCCGACCGCCAGCTCACCACCGGCCACGGCTACCACGGTCAGCTCCGCTGGGACTCCCGCTGACGGGTATCCCGGCACTCGTCTCATAGCGGCGGCCGGCCGGTGCGCGTTGGACGCGCACTGGCCGGCCGCTGACGTTGACGGGCCGCCCGAAGAACGGGCGAAGGCGAGAGCCAGGGTGCTGAGAATCGCCGGTGTCGCCGGTGTCGGTGGTTCGGTCAGCCGCGGAGGCGCTTGCGGATCACGCGGTAGATCAGGAACAGCAGGACCAGCAGGACCACGATGATGACGGCGCCGATGGTGACGTCGCCCGCGTCGCGTTCCTTCTTGGCCTCGACCACGGGCGCCGCCGCCGAGGCGGCACCCGCCGACAGAAGCACCAGCGCCCCCGCCGCCAGCACCACCTGGCCGGCCCGGCGCGCGAGACGCGCGAATGCCGGCCCCATCCGAAGCGGTCGCCCGGCCAGGTGGCGGACCTGCCGCTGCTCGGTCGTCGCCATTCCGATGTCGTTCGTCATCTGTCCCCGCCGCTCGTAAGGTCTCCCAGTACCGACGTTCTGACCGGCGAGCACGTTGCCCACCGGACCGCCTCACGGCCAGGCCCGTCGAATTACTGGGGAATGCGCCGCGATGCTAGCGGTTTCCGTCGACACCCCGTGCGTGCGGGCAGCCGGCCGACCGTACTGACGGCCGGTCACGACGCCGTCCAGACGACAGAAGGCCGTCGGCGTTACGACGACGAGCGTGGTCACGGCCAGATGGGCGGTTACCGCGACTGCGGTAACCGAAGGTCGTCCGCGTGGTCAAGGCCGCAGTATCGACGTCACGGGCCGAATTCACCGCACGTGACGACGCGTCGGCCCGCGTGGCGCGCGTCGTTCCGTGTTCCGTGTTCCGTGTTCCGTGTCTCGTGTCTCGTGTCTCGTGTTCCGTGCGACGGGAGTCCCATGTCCCTCGTCCCAGCCACGCCCGCCAAGGACACCAGGCCATCGCTCGACAGCCTGACCGCGGCGCTCGCGGCGCTGCGGCCCCGGATGGACGAGGTGAGCCTCTCGATCCATGCCCACCCTGAGCTGAAGTTCGCCGAGCTCCATGCTCAGCGGACGCTGACCGCCTGGCTCGCGGAGGCGGGCTTCACGGTGCTGGCGCCGGCGGGCGGCCTGGAGACGGCGTTCGTGGCCGTGCACCAGGGAGGCCGCCCTGGCCCGCGGATCGCCGTGCTCGCCGAGTACGACGCCCTGCCCGAGGTCGGGCACGGCTGCGGCCACAATCTCATCGCCGCCGGGGGAGTGGCCGCGGCGATCGCCGCCGTGCGCGTGCTGCCCGACCACCCGGGCACGATCGCCGTCATCGGCACCCCCGGCGAGGAGATGGGCGGCGCGGGCAAGGTCCGACTGGCCGAGGCCGGCGTGTTCGACGAGGTGGACGCGGCGGTGATGTTCCATCCGGGTGACCGGTCGCTGACCACCCGGCCGGGGCTCGCGGCGGCGCACCTGCGCGTCGTCTTCACCGGGGAAAGCGCGCACGCCGCGGTATCCCCGTGGCTGGGCCGCAGCGCGCTCGCCGGAGTCCAGGTGTTCCTCACCGCGATCGACGCGATGCGTCAGTTCACGGCGCCGACCGCCCGGATCCACGGCATCGTCGCCGACGGCGGGCAGGCACCGAACGTGGTCCCGGCGCGCGCCGCCGTCGATCTTTACGTACGGGACCGGACGGCGGCCTCGGCACTCGACCTGGTCGCGCGGGTCCGCACGGCGGCCGAGGGCGCGGCGCTCGCCACCGGGACACGGGCGCAGGTCGCCGAGACCGGCCCGCTGTACGCGGAGCGCCGCGACAACCTGGTGCTCGCCGAGCGCTTCGGCGAGGCGGTGCGGGCGCTCGGCGTGCCCATCGCCGCCGGCGAACCGGACAGCCCGGCCGGCTCCTCCGACATCGGCAACCTCGGCCAGCTGCTGCCGGTCATCCACCCCTACATCCAGATCGCCGAGCCCGGGACGCCGGGCCATTCCGAGGCGATGCGGGCGGCGGCGCGGACCTCCTTCGCCCACGACCGCACCCAGGTCGCCGCGACCGGGCTGGCGAGAGTGGTCACGGACCTGCTCACCGACCCCGAGCTGCTCGCCGGCGCGCGCGCCGAGTTCGCCACTGGTGGGGTGGCGAGCTGAACGGCGGCCAACCGGCCCGGGCCCGGTCATGTCGGTCGTGATCGTCCTGGACGGGGCCGGTCCCGATCGGTTCTCCGTCGCCGTGTCGCCGCTGGCGGAGCTGGCCGCCAGCCTGCATGTGCTCACCGAGCACGCACACCATGCCAAACACGCGGGCTGGGCCACGGCTGTCGTCGGTACCGCCCCACCCGAGTTCCGGGCAGGGCTGCGTCGGTTCGCGCCGCTGTGGACGGCCCTGCGATGGCGGGCGTTCTACCCAGGGCTCGGCGGCCCGGTCTCCGGCGGCCCGGTCTCCGGCGGGCCAGGCACCGGCGGGCCAGGCCTGGGCATGCCGCTCGCCGGGCTGTCGCTGGACCGGTTCGCCGAGCTGACCGCCTACACCTGCGCCAGCGGATACGGCGGCTTCGACTTCGGCCGCGTGCTGCGCGACACCGGTCAGGCCGCCGTCCTGCGCCAGACCGCCGCCGCGCTGCCGGAGCCCCACCTGGCGCTCGCCGAGGACCTGCTGCGTGCCCCCGAGCTGCTGCGCGCCGACGTCCTCGGCTTTCTCGACCTGTCTCGCCGCGTCTTCTTCGGCGACCTGTGGGCCGAGACCGCGCCCACCCTCACCCGCGCCGCGCACCGGGTACGCCGCCTGCTCGCCGACAGGGGCCCGGCGGTGGCGCTGGTCTCGCTCAGCCCGTCCAGCGCCCGCCTGACGCGTCCCTCGGCGCCGGGCGCCGACGGCCCCACGCGGGTCGTCTTCGACAAGGTGCACCAGGCGGTGATCAGCCCGGCGCGCACGCCGGTCCTGCTCATCCCGACCCGGTACGGCGCGCCGCACCTGCTGGTGAAGAACGAGCCTGGGCTGCCGCCCGTCGTGCACTTCCCGGTCGACGCCCCGGCGGTGGGCGTCACCCTGGCGCGCGCCCGCCTGCTCGCGCTCACCGACCCGAGCCGGGTACGGCTGTGCCGGCTGATCGCCCGCCAGGCGATGACCAACGCCGACCTGGCGGACCGGCTGGGGATGACCCGCCCGCAGGTCTCCCGGCATCTGCGCGTCCTGCGCGACCTGGGGCTGGCGCAGGTGGAACGCAGCGGCCGCTATGTGCACTACCGACTCGACCTCGCGGTGGTCGAACGGATCGGCGGCGACCTGGCCACGGCCCTGCAGTACTGACGCGGGCAAGGGCGACCCGCGCGGGCGTTCCCCGAACATTCTCGGTCTCTTTTACCCCGGCGATGGGATCGCACATCGTCCGCGTGCCTTCACGTCGCGACGTCGCCGAGGCGGGCCCGGAGGTCGGCGAGGGAGCGTCGTTGGCGTCCGGCGGCGTCGAAGTTGTCGTCCGCGAGCCAGGCTTCGAGGGCCTTGCGGGCGAAGGGCCACTCGCCGTCGGTCATCGAGAACCAGGTCGTGTCCCGGTTGCGTCCCTTGACGACCAGGGCGTTGCGCCAGGTGCCTTCCTCGACGAACCCCAGCCGGGCCGCGGCCACCCGGGAGGGCTGGTTGAGGCTGTCGCACTTCCACTCGTAGCGGCGGTAGCCGAGGTCCTCGAAGACGTGCCGCATGAGCAGGTACTGCACCTCGGTCGCGGAGCGGGTCCGCTGAAGGGCCGGCGCGTAGATGATCCCGCCGACCTCGATCGACCCGACGGCCGGCTGACCGCGCAGCAGAGCCACCCGGCCCTGGAACATTCCGCTGGCCAGGTCGATGATCGCGAACGCGCACATGTCCGCCCGTTCGGCGAAGGCGGTGATCCCCCGCGCCGCCTCCTCGGCATCGGCTGGCGCGTCGTCGCCCTGATAGGTCCACAGCTGTGGATGCGGGCTCAGCCGCTCGACCACCTGCCGCGCGTGCTCCGAGGCCGACAACGGGCTCAGCCGCACCGAGCGCCCCGTGAACACCCGCGGCCGCGGCGCTCGGGCGGTCGACCAGCTGACCGGATCTCCCACCAGTTGCCCCAGGTCGTTCAGCCGTGGCATGCCGCCATCCTCGCGCGGTTTGGTCAGGTGTGTCGGTGCCGCGCGCCGGAGCTTGCCAGGCTCCGACGCGCGGCGACCGCATCCTGGGTCTGGACAGTCGGTCTGTCTGTTGGTCCGTCGGGTCGGGGTCAGGCGGAGGTCCAGGCCCAGTGGCGGCGATGGGCGTCGGTGGACCACTCGCTGATCGTGGCCAGGTCGGGGTCAGGGGCGAGCGGGGTGCGGCCGGTCTCGAGCAGGGTGGTGATCTCGGCCTCGACGGTGGCGATCTCGTCGAGGACCTGGGTGACGTCGCGGACGTCGCCGCGCTTGACCCGCAGGACGCGTTCGCGTTCGTCGTCGGGCATGGGAAGCGTGAGGCGGCCGTGGGTGGCGACCTCGCGGCCCTGGAACGCGAGCCGTAGCGCGTGCGACGCGAACTTGACGTCGTAGCCGTACCTGGCCACCAGTTCCGGGCGTGCCCAGCCACCGTGCCGCGCGGCCAAGCCCCTGCCGGCAGGCGTGGCCTGGCCGCCGATGCGGGCCCGTTGGCCGGCGAGGTAGCCGAGGAAACGGCGTACCGCCCGCTGGGAGAGGACGGCCGGCGCGAGCGCGCGCAGTTCCTCGCCGAGCGGCGTCATGACCATGATCGCGTCCGTCGGCGCGTAGAGCGGCAGCAGGGCGGTGGGGTTGCCCTGGGTCGCCAGCCGCAGGTACTTGCGCAGGGAGTAAATGACCAGGTCGATATCGCCGGGGCCGGAGCGTGCTCCTTCCGGCTGGGTCCGGTACACGTAGTGCTCGAACCGTCCGGCCATGCCGAGGACATGATGGGCCGGCTCGACGAAGATACCCATCTCGTCGTGGTCGTCGGTTCCCGCGATCGCGATTCCGTGCAACCCGGAGCCCACGACGGTCCGCAGGATCTCCCCGGCCAACGCCAGATCCCGGTTTCCATACTCCGTGTGCGTCACCGCCGTCGACATGTCGCGACCATCCCACACGTCCTGACCGATATCGAACGATTTATGCCGAGCAGGAGTGGCGGGGCGCGCACGCACGCGGCAGAGAAAGGGCGGAAAGGCGGGAGGAATATCCGCGGCGGCCTCGTCGCGACGGCTCCGACGCCAGTCAGCATGCGCCACGGGCGGTGTGTGGCCTCCCCCTCAAGCGAGGCCACACACCACCCGTGGCCGTGCTGGCTCGGTCCTGTTCAGTTGGCGGTTCGGCGGGTCCGCCGCCGGCGGCCGAGCGCGAGGCCCGCGGTGGTGAGCCCGAGGCCGACGGCGAGGGTGGCGGCGTTGAGGAGCCAGTAGGTCCAGTTGATGTCGCTGGGGGTGTCCGCGTGAACGACGATGGTCTGCGCCGCGAGGACGACCGCGAAAAGGATGATGGTGGCGAGGTAGGCGGTTCGGCGGTTGGCGAGGTAGATGCCGAGCGGAACGGTGAGCAGCAGCATCGCGATCTGGGCCATGACGGTCTCCTTCGCTACGGGTGGGATGTCGGCCGGTCCGGCTGGCCGGCCGGCGCGGCGCCGGCGGGCGGCGTGCCGCGGTGGCCGGAACTCATGGAGCGGCAGCGGCGATCACGCCGTCGCGGATGCACGGTACTACACTTGAAGTGAAAACAACTATGGGTGTAGTTTCTTTTCGTGGCTGGCCGACGGGATGACCTTCTCGACGCGGCGATCGACCTGCTCGGGGAGCAGGGAGTTCGCGCGTTGACACACCGGGCTGTGGACGCGGCGGCGGGGCTGACCGCGGGGTCGACGTCCAACTACTTCCGCACCAGGGAGGCGCTGTTCGACGCAATCGTGGAGCGGTTCGCGGCGCGGGAGCGGGCGAACTGGGAGGAGCTGGCCGCGCACCTGGCACCTCGAACGACTACGGACCTGGCCAGGGCCCTGGCCGTGTTCGCCCGCGACAGCGCGGGCCGCAACCGGGCACTGACCCTGTCCCGGTACGCGATCCTCGTCGAGGCCTCCCGCCGGCCCGAGCTACGGGCGCAGCTCGCGGCCACCGGCACCCGGGTGAACACCTGGTTCACCACCTGGCTGCGCCTGGTGGGCTCGACGGACCCCGACCATCACGTCCACGTCGTCGGCAACTACCTGACCGGACTCGTTCTGCACCAGTTGGCGATCCCGGACCCGGATTTCGACCCGATGGCGCACCTCGACGCCCTGCTGGCGTCACTGATCCAGACCCAGCGCGAGCGGGGTTCGCGAGACAGCGACTCCTGAAGTACCCAGGCGTCATGCGCCCCGACGCGTTGGGCCGATCACGGCGGCGAGCACGACCCGCGCGCCCGTCTCGCCGTGCGGCCCGGATGGTCGCGGCACGGACACTCCACCAGGCATAGAGGGAACACCCATGAACACCGACGAGGTCTGGCAGGCCATCGACACCCAGCGGATACGAGTCGCCGACCTGCTGGAAAAACTGACCGACGACGAATGGCGCACGCCCTCGCTGTGCGACGGCTGGACCGTGCGGGATGTCGCGGCCCACCTGACCATGCAACAGACAGGACTGGGCGGGGCGCTTCGCATGGCGGCCCGGTCGCCGGGCGGGATGAAGCGAATCATCCACCGTTCGGCATGCCTGCGCGCGGCGACGCCGACCGAGCAGATGATCACCGAGATCCGCGGAATGGTCGGCTCGCGGAAGCACAACGCGGGCGTCACCTGTCGGGAAACCCTCATCGACATCCTGGTGCACGGCCTGGACGTTGCTATTCCCCTCGACCGACCCCTCGAGACCCCCGCCGACGCCGCGGCCGTCGCCGCTGACCGGGTCTGGTCCGTCGTCCTCCCGTTCTTCGGCTACCCGTTCTTCCCCAGGAAACGACTAAGGGGGCTGCGGCTCACCGCGTCCGACGTGGACTGGGCCGTTGGCGAGGGCGCGCCCGTCGACGGCCCGATGGACGCGATCCTGCTGCTGCTCACCGGCCGCCCCGCCGCCATGCCACGGCTGTCCGGTGAAGGGGCTTGCGCCCTGCGTGCAAGGCTCCCGTCCGCCCAGGAGCCTTGATGACGGCCCAAACCGTCCTGTGGACACGCGCGGTGCCGGAAGGGTGGGGACGCCACCAGGGCGAGATGTCGGGTAAGCGCCAGTGACGCCGCCGCGGATGGCGGGGAGGCTGGTCCTCGTGACCGCCGACGAAGGACTTCAGGCGCCGGCTCCCTGGTCCGCGGCGATGACTCGACCACGCGGCGGTGGCGGTGGGGCGGCGCTGCCGTTGTCGGGCTGGCTGCTGGCGCTCGCCGTGGCGGTCGCCTTCGCGGACGCCTCGATCGTGGTGCTCGCGGCGCCGGAGCTGCTCGCCGAGTACGACTCGACCGTTTCGGCGGTCTCGTGGGTGGTGACCGGCTACAACGTCGCGATCGTGCTCGCGGCGGTACCCGTCCTGCTGCTCGTACGCCGGCGCGGTTGGCTGGCGCTCACCGCCCTGGGTCTGGTCGTCTTCCTCCTCGCCTCCCTGGGATGCGCCACGGCGGGCTCGCTCGGGTCACTGACCTGGCTGCGCGTCATCCAGGGAGCCGGCGCGGCACTGCTGCTCG
The DNA here is from genome assembly GCF_000235425.2 of Pseudofrankia saprophytica. Taxonomy (NCBI): domain Bacteria; kingdom Bacillati; phylum Actinomycetota; class Actinomycetes; order Frankiales; family Frankiaceae; genus Pseudofrankia; species Pseudofrankia saprophytica. The sequence continues at coordinate 8,031,835 of NZ_KI912266.1, read as the reverse complement.
CCGGCTCCCTCCCGCTGCTGGCGAGGCTCGCCGGATCGGACCAGGCGGGCCTCGCGGCCTGGTCGGCGGCGGCCGCGGTCGGGTCCGCGCTCGGCCCCGCCGCGGGTGGGCTGCTGACCGAGGTGTTCAGCTGGCGGGCGATCTTCTTCGTCCAGGCCCCGCTGGCCGCGGCCGCGATCGTGGCACTGCCGCGCGCCGCGCGGGCCAGGCCGCTCCCCGTGCGCGGCGCCACTCCGGACTCACCTGGCCAGCCCTGGCCGGCTGGCTCCGCTGGCCCGGCTGGCTCCGCTGGCCCGGCCGGCCCCGCTGGGCCGTCCGGTCCGCTGGGGTCACCCGGTCCGGCGCGTACCAGCGAAATGCGGCCGTCCCGGCTGATCGCCGCGCACGTGGCGCTGGCGTTGGTGTCGGCGGCGCTGGTCGGCGCGCTGTTCCTCGTGATCCTTCTGATGATCAATGGTTGGGGCGCGACGCCGCTGACCGCCGCCGCCGTGGCGACCGTCCTCCCGCTCGGTACCCTCGCCAGCCGCTACGTCACCGCCGGCCGCCGGCCGCGCACGTTGGCGCTGGCCGGCTGCCTGACCGTCGCCGGCGGGCTGGCCAGCCTGGCGCTGGTCCCCGACAAGGGCTGGGCGACGGCCGCCGCCGCGCTCGCCGTGACCGGCTTCGGGCTGGGGCTCGCGGTCCCCACGCTCACCGAGGCCTCCATCCGTGTCGGCCCGCGCCTGGCGTTCGACGGCACCGTCTCGGTCGTCGCGCGCCATGTCGGTCTCGTGCTCGCGCTTGCCGCGGTCACGCCCCTGCTGGCCTCCTCACTGGGCGCCCGGCTCGACGACGCGGTCGTGGCCGGCACCGAGGCCGGACTGCGTGAACCGGTCCCGCTGGCCAGCAAGGTCTCGCTCGCCCGCACGCTGGGGGAGGCGCTGGGTGACACTCCCGCGGGGGAGCTGCCCGACCTGGACGAGGTGTTCGAGCAGGTCGCGCCCGACGGCAGCCTCGACACCCTCCAGCACACCCTGTCCGGCATCATCACGACGGCGGTCACCGGCGCCTTCCGGAACTCGTTCGCCCTGTGTGCCCTGTGTGCGCTCCTCGCGCTGGTACCGGCGTCGCGGATCGGGCCAGGGCGGTGGTCGGTGCCGGCCCCGCGAGGGCCGACGTCCCGCCCCGCCGGCCCCACTCGCCCCGCCGGCCCTGCTCGCACCGGCGGCCCCGCCGGCAGCGCCCGGCTCGGGCGGGCGACGAGGGCGGTCGCTGTCGTCCTGTCGCCGGTACTGGCGATCGGCCTCGCCGCTTCGACCCTCCGCTCCGGTGGGCGGGGCGGCCTGTCCGTACCCGATCCCTGCACCACCCAGCCGGCCTTCGCGCTCGGCGGCGCCGACGGGTTCGTCCAACAGCTCGCGCTCGACACCCTCGACGGAGCCGCCTGCGAGCTCCGGACGAGTCGGGCGGCGCTGCTGCTGACACTGCTGCCCGAAAGCGGCCAGCCCCGGCTGCCCCTTACGAACGACGAGCTCACACCCGCCGTCCGGCACGGCCTCGACCACGCCGTCGACCGCCGCGCCGACGACGGGGACCTCCCGGGGTGGTCGGCGACGGTGCTACGGCTCGCGATCCGCGTCAGCCCGGTCGGCTGGCTGGTGGACCAGCTGCGCTCGGACTGACGACCTGGAAGCCAGTCAGGAGTCCCATTCGCCTCCTTGATCCCGTGGATCGGAATCGGGACGTCCGACGCGGCGGTCGACGCCGCGCTCGACGCGGTGCTTCAGGCGGATTTCCTCGAACGCATCCGCGCCGCTCTCGGGCCCGACATCGAGAACGCCGGCCTCGCCTACGCCTGGGCGAAGCGGGGCGTCGTCCGGCTCGTGCGGCGCGAGGCGGTGCGGCTGGGCCCGGTCGGCGCCCGGGTCTGCTCGGTATCGCCCGGCACGATCGACACCCCGATGGTGGCCGCTGAGGAAGCGAACGACGTCCAGCTCGACGCGCTGGTCAGACGCACGCCGCTGGGCCGCAGAGGCCTTCCCGAGGAGGTCGCCGCGGTGGTCGCGTTCCTCCTCTTGGACGAGGCCAGCTTCGTCAACGGGACCGACGTGCTCATCGACGGCGGGGTCTGCGCCTCGTTCGCCGAGCCTTCCCTGTTCGCCGAGCTGTAACCGAACCCACGGATGGACGGATCGCGGAGTGGGAAGGAGCGCGCGTGCCGGGTGGGCGAGGGAAGATGCACGTCTGCCGTGGCAGCAGGCTGTGCGGCATCGACGGTGGGAGGACGGCAATGAAGGCAGTCCGAGGGCATCAGGGCCGGCCCATCGTCGTCGACGTCGACGACGTGCCCGGCTGGGACGACGGCGAGCTGCTGACCATGGCCGTTGCCGGGATCTGCGCCTCGGACTTCGCCTACCTGCGTCTCGGGACCCGGTTCATCCTCGGCCACGAGCTCGCCGGGTGGAAGGCGGACGGGACGCCCGCGCTGGTGGAGGGCCTGTTCGGCTGCGGGGAGTGCGGCTTCTGCCTGGAGGGCCGGAACAACCTCTGCGCCCAGTCCACCAGGAAGGCGCTCGGCATCATGCAGAACGGCGGCATGGTGGAGCAGTTCCGGGTACCGGCCCACAAGGTCCTCGACCTGCCGGCGGGGCTCGACATCTCGAACGCGTCGCTCGCCGAGCCCGCCTCGGTGTCCTGGCACGGGGTTCGGCTCGGCGGGACCGCGCCGGGACGGACGGTCGCCGTCGTCGGCGGCGGATCGATCGGCCAGCTGGCCGCGGCCGCGGCCCAGGCCCAGGGCGCCGACGAGGTGGTGCTCGAGGCCCGCTACCGCCATCAGCACGAGATCCGCGAGCGGCTGGGGGCCGCGGAGCCCGAGCCCGGGACGCTCTACGACGTGGTGATCGAGGCCGCCGGATCGCCCAGCTCGCTGCAGCGCAGCATCGAGCTGGTCAAGCCGGGAGGGACCGTATCGCTCCTGGGCGTCCACCATGGTGGCCTCGACGTGCCGTACTCGGCCCTGCTGACCAAGGAAGTGACGCTGGTCGCGTCGATGGGGTACTGCGGGCATGCCGGAAAGCGGGAGATGCTCGAAGCCGCGAAGATGCTCGCCGCACGCCCCGAGATCCCGGACTCGCTCATAACCCATCGTTTCCCGATCGAGGACGCGGCCGAGGCATTCCGGGTGGCCAGCGACCGCGAGTCGGGTGCCATCAAGGTCGTCGTCGACGTCGCCTGAGCCCGGCATCACCACCGCACCAGCGGAAACAGGCTGACCGAAGCACCGCGAACCTGTCGATCTACCGTGCGCACGTTTCACTGAGAACACGCTCACATCGACTCGGCCGGGTTGTCGGCGAGTCCCGAGCGGGGCGGCACGATCTCGCGGACGTTTGACCGAGATCCGGTGGTTTGTTCCTGACCATCGCGACGAACCAGGTCGTCGAGGAGATGGCGGTGTCGGAGACCGTCACGGTTGGGCAGCTGGGGAGGCGATGGAGCGGCCGATCTGCTCGCGATCGAGCCTTACGACGATGACCTCTACGACTGTTCGACGCTCGTGGCCCGACGGATGCGCCGGGCGCGCTGTTCACTGCGCTGTGCCGAGTCTCCAGAGGCGGATTGTGGAGTCGGAGCCGGCGGTGACCAGGAGGGTGCCGTCTGGGGAGAACACGATCGATTCGACCTTGCCGTGGTGGGTGTCGAGCGGTGGTTCCAGCGCGACGGGTTTGGCGGGATCGGAGATGTCCCAGAAGCGGACGGTTCCGTCGGCGCTGCCGATGGCCAGCAGGGATCCGTCGGACGAGAGGGCGCCGCACCAGACGGCATCTCGATAGCCCGTCAGCGGCGCGCCAAGCTGCTTCGGCGTGTTCCGGTCGGCGAGGTCCCAGAGGCGGACGGTCCTGTCCGCGCTGCCGGTTATCAGGGTGCGGTTGTCAGGGGTGAACCCGACAGTCCAGACAACGTCGGTGTGGCCACGTAGCGGCTGGCCGAGCGCCCTGGGTCTCTCGCGATCGGTGAGGTCCCAGAGGTGGACTGAATGGTCCCACCCTCCGCTCGCCAACGTCTTGCCGTCGGGTGAGAAGGCGAGAGAGACGACGTCCTCGGTGTTGCCCTCGAGCGGCTGTCCCAGGGGCCTGGGATCGGCGGGATCACGGATGTCCCACAGGTGGACGGTCTTGTCGCGTCCGCCGGTGGCGAGCGTCGACCCGTCGGGTGAGAACGTGACCGCGCGCACCGCGTCGGTGTGTGGAAGCGGCTGGCCCAGCCGTGCGGGCACCGCGGGGTTGGTGATGTTCCAGAGCAGGACGGTGGAGCCGAGGCTCGCGCTGGCGAGGATCCTGCCGTCCGGCGAGACAGCGACCCCGCGCACGGCGGCATCCTTGCGTGGGGTCTGTGGTCCGGTCAGATATGCCGCATGGGCGGGGTCGGCGACGTTCCACAGCCGAACGGCGCCGTCGAAGCCCCCGCTGGCCAGCGTCCTTCCGTCTATGGAAAGCGCCACGGAAAGAACGGCGTTGCGGTGGCCGGTCATGGGCTGGCCGACAGGTTGCGGCGGATGCGCCGCGAGGAGATCCGCGCTCGTTTCCCGGCGGTTGCTGTCTTCCCGGCGGTCACCGTTCCTGAGGATCAGGGTGAGCGCGACAGCGGCCGCGAGGACGACCACGAAGCCGAGAAACACGCCACGCCGGGCCGCCTTCCGACGCCGCGTCAGCACACGTGTCGGCTGGAGCGTGCCTGGCCCGTCGCCGTCCACGTCCACGTCCACGGTTGTTTCGACCGCCGGCTGCACCGAGTGAAATGCCTGGCTCACCAGGTCGTGAAGCTCGGATGCCGTCGGCCGCTGGGACGGCTCCTTGCGCATGGCGCTGGCGACGACGGGACGCAGGGTGGCCGGAAGGCTGGACAGGTCGGGCTCGTCGTGCACGATCCGATGCAGGAGAACCGCCAGCGGCGCCTTTCCGAACGGAGGGTGCCCGGTAGACGCGGCGATGAGGACCGCGCCCCAGGCATGGACGTCGGCGGCCGTCGTGAGGGGCCGCCCGTTCGCCTGTTCCGGCGCCATGTAGGCCGGGGTGCCGTGCCAGCCCGAGGTGGTGGCGGCGGCGTCGAGTGCGCGGGCAATGCCGAAGTCGATGACCAGCGGCCCGGATGGCGACAGCATGATGTTCCCGGGCTTGAGGTCGCGGTGGATGAGCTGGGCGGCGTGAATTGCCCTCAGCGCCGTCGCCACCGCGATCGCGAGTCGTTCTACCTCGGCCGGCGGCAGCGGTCCCCGACGGGCCATCTGGTCAGCCAGCGACGGCCCATCGATGAACTCCGTGACCAGATACGGCCGCGGGCCGGTGACATCGACCTCGATCACCTCGGCGGTGCAGAAACGCGCGACGCGCTGAGCGGTCCGTGCCTCCTGCGCGAAGCGCTTCCGGAACTCCGGGATCTCAGCCAGGTGGGGTGCGATCACCTTGACCGCGACATAGGGCCGTGTCCCGGCGTCGCCAACCCCCTCGACCCGCCGCCCGAGATACACCCAGCCCATGCCGCCCTGACCGAGCCGGCCCAGCAGTCGATAGGGCCCCACGTGGCGTGGGTCGCCGGCTTCGAGTGCCGTCGCCGCCGCGGGGAGCCCGCTCACAACCAACCCCCCAAGACCAGCACGGTTCGGCTTCCAGCGCCGGAGGGTAATGCTGCTGAGGCGCGCCCGGACACGATGGTCACCCAACCGACTACCGGCAGCGCATCGTGGATCGGCCACGCGCTCGAGGCGGCGCCGATCGATGAGTCTCCGCGGTTTCCGTGGTCTCCACTGGTGTGACGTACCGGACGATCATGCGGAGGACGCCGATCATGTGGAGGACACCGTGACCGAAGAGAAAGACGGCACGAACGTCGACCTGAGTCCGGCCGCCGCCGCGCTGACCAGGATCATCGAAGGTATCGAGGATGCCCAGCTCGCCGCGCCCACGCCCTGTCAGGGCGTCTCCGTCGGTTGGCTGCTCGACCACGTCGACGGCCTGTGCGTCGCCTTCACCGCCGCCGCGACCAAGCACCGGCTTCCGGGCGATGGCGCGGCTCCGGTGCCGGACCCGTCGAGGCTGGGAGACGACTGGCGCAAGAGGCTGCCGGACCGGATCGCCGAGCTCGCCGACGCGTGGCTGGCACCGACGGCGTGGACGGGCAGCACCTACGTGGGCGGAGGGCCCTTGCCGGCGGAGACGGCGGGGGCTGTGGCGCTCAACGAGATCGTCATTCACGGGTGGGACCTCGCCGTCGCGACCGGGCAGCCCTACCCGGCCGACGACCCCACCTTCACCGACGCGCTGCGGTCGGCGCACGGCTGGGTCAGCACGGTCGTCGAACAGGCTCCGGACGGAACACCCGGCCTGTTCGGCGCACCGGTCTCCGTGCCGGCGCACGCGCCGCTACTCGACCAGCTCGTTGGCCTCACCGGCCGCGACCCCGCCTGGCAACCGTCCCGTCAGCCGGTCTCCTGACGCTCCCAGTCACCGGCGGCAGTCACCGGCGGCCAGTCAACGGCGGCGCCTGGCCGGCCCAGTGTTCTGAGCGGGGACGGATCGCCTGGAACCAGGCCGACGACGAGGGACGGGGCCCGCGAAGGTCGCGGACCCCGTCCAGGCGGTCGGCCGTTCGGCTCACGCGGCGGCGCCGCCGTAGGGGACGGTGATGATCTCCAGAATGTGTCGGTCGGGGCTTTGCCAGTAGACGCCACGGCCGCCGTCATGGTGGTTGATCTCGCCGGCGCGGGTGAGCATCGGGTCGGCCCACCAGGACAGGCCGCGGTCGCGGACACGGCCGAAGATCTCGTCGAACTCCCGGTCGCCCACCAGGAAGGCGTAATGCTGCGGGTGGACCTCGCCGGTGGCCTGGCCGACGTCCAGGCTGACGCCCGCGACCTGCACGACGCGGAACGGCCCGTAGACCGGCGCGTCCGGCAGGCCGAGGATCTCGGTGAGGAAGGTGGCGGTGGCGTCCCGGTCGGACGACCAGACGATCGTGTGGTTCAGCTCGATGCTCACTTCCGCGCTCCCTTCGGCTCCGTCATGGAGGCCTTCAGGCCCAGAGCCGGGATCAGAGCCATGGCGGCCAGCACGGCCGGCCACCAGAACGTGACGCTGAACGCATGGGCTCGGTCGGCTGTTCCCGACAGCTGGTGCTGCAGGATGACGGCGAACACGGCGGTGGCGACGACTCCACCGGTCCGCTGGAGGATGCTCAGCAGGGTTGTCGCGCCGGCGATAGCGGCCCGGTCGAGCGTGGCGTACGCGGCCGCGCTCGTCGGGGCGAACAGACAGCCGGCGCCGAGCCCGAGCGCGACCTGCGCGGGCAGCAGGACCAGGTCGTCGCCCGCGTCGCCGGCCAGGGCGTAGCCGACGAATCCGAGCGTCAGCAGCGTGCTTCCGGCGAGGATCACGAGACGGCCACGGCCCCGGTCGACCAGGCGGCCGGCCAGCGCCTGCGACACGGCCGCGCCCACGCCCTGCGGGGCGAGCAGCAGCCCGGTCTCCAGCGCCGAGGCTCCCCGGACCTGCAGGTAGTAGAGCGGCAGCAGGAACATCGCGCCGGTCAGCGCGCCGACGCTGACGACCTGGACCAGGGCGGCCAGCGTGAAACCGCGGGCGGTGAAGCGGCGCAGGTCCAGCAGCGGCGCCGCGACGCGTGGCGCGCGGACCGCGAACGCCACCAGCAGGGCGACGCCCGCGCCGATCCAGGCCAGCGCGGCGGCGCCGATTCCGTCCGCGTCACCGGCGATCGACGTGACGCCGTAGACCAGCGCGACCAGCCCCGGGGAGAGCAGGCCGAGGCCGACGGCGTCCAGGCGCTGGCCGCGGCTGCCTGGCTGCGGCTCGAGCGCGCGGGCGGACCACAGCAGGCAGGCGACGCCGATGGGCAGGTTGAGGAAGAAGATCCACCGCCAGTCGACGGCCGAGACGAGCACGCCACCGACGACCGGACCCAGGATCGGCCCGAGCATCATCGGGACGCCCACGGCGGCCATCGCCCGGCCCATCCGCTCGTGCCCCACGGCCCTGGCGACCATCGTCATCCCGACGGGGAACACCATTCCGCCGCCGAGGCCCTGCAACACACGGAACGCGATCAGGCTGGGCGCTGACCAGGCGAGGCCGCATGCCAGTGAGCCGGCGGTGAACGTCCCGACGGCGACCAGCCAGACCGGCTTCGCGCCGAACCGGTCGACTGCCCAGCCGGTGATCGGGATGACCGCGGCGAGCGCCAGCAGATAGCCGGTCATCACCCACTGGACCGTGGTCAGCCCGACGGCGAAGTCGCTCGCCAGCCGGTCGAGGGCGACGCTGACGATCGTCGCGTCCAGGACGGTGGTGATGGCGCCGAGCACGACGAGAGCGACGACGATGCGCGCGGCTCGGTCCAGCGGTGCGGGCCGCTCCCGCCGCTCGGTCCTCGTCGTCGGCTTGGGAGGGCTGGAAGGGGTGGGAGGGGCGGGAGCCGTCGCGTCGTGCTCGGGCCGCGGTCCGGCCGGATGGGACGTGATCTTTGTTGACATGGGATCGGAGCCTCCTTGGTGTCACACTAACTTTATAGAGACTCTAAATTTTGTGCGACACCAAAACAAGGGGGTAGGGTGATCCCATGACCGAGGTGAGCCTCCGCGAGCGCCAGAAGCTGGCGAGGCGGCAGCGGATCGTCGAGGCAGCGGTGGCGCTGTTCGCCGAGCGAGGCTTCGAGGCGGTGCCCGTAGCCGAGATCGCGCAGCGGGCCGAGGTGTCGCCGGCGACGGTCTTCAACTACTTCCCGACCAAGGAAGACCTGATCTACGACGGCATGGCGGCGTTCCACACCGCTCTGCTGGGTGCGATCCGCGGCCGCGGACCGGGTGTCTCCGTGCCGGCGGCGTTCCGGGAGTTCCTGCTTCAGCCGCGTGGGCTGCTCGTCACCCCCGACCCGGGCGCGCGAGAGCAACTGGCCGTGGTGGCCCGGGTGATCCGCGAGAGCCCCGCGTTGCAGGCGCGGGAACGCCAGGAGGCGGAGCGGTCTGTCGCCGCGCTCGCCGCGCTCGTCACGGCTGACCTCGAAGCGGGGCCCCGCGACCTGCGCCCCTGGGTGCTGGCGACCGCCCTGGTCGGCGTCAGCCGCGCCATGTCGCGCGCCGTCCAACAGGCCGCGATCGACGGCCGGCTAGGCCCGGATTTCACCGCCGAGCTGATGGCCGCCGGCACGGACGCCCTCACCATGATCGAGCAGGGCTGCACCGCCTGACAGCGGCGCGGGCACCCGCCGCGCCACGCTGATCGAAGAAGCAGGCCTGCGAGGGCGCGGTCGGGCCGTGGGTCTACGCGGCGTGCATCGTCGGTGGGGAGCCCGGCGCGCCATGCGCCTCATCGAGGCCTGGTCCATCACCGAGGGGCGGACCGCCAATGGACCACGGGCCACCAGGGAGTCCGGGATCCGGTGAGAGTCAGCCAGAGGGGACTGCCGCCCCGGCCGATATCCGGCCGAGGCTCTGCGGCTCCTCCGACCTGAGGGTTCTCAGCGAATGTGCACGCCGGAGATGGCACGGGCGATGACGAGACGCTGGATCTCGGACGTGCCCTCGAAGATTGTGTAGCGCTTCGATGAGGTCGGCGCGGTTCGGCTCCTTGCGATCTTGTGGTGTGGCTGTCCGGCCTGGCTGCCAGGCGTTTTGGCTGGTCAGAACCATGAATCGCCGAGGTCGAGTTCGGGGTCGGCTGATGGCCGGTGTCCGGTGATGTCCGGCTCAGCCCGGCCGTCTCCGGGCGGCTGTGGATGAGGAGTGGATGAGCCGTGGGTGGGATCGGGCTCGGCCGGGGCGCCGGGGGAGGGTGCTCCGGCGTCGTCGGCGGCGAGGGCCGTGTCGATTCGCCGCATGGCGATCTCGTCCTGGCCGACGATGCACTTGGCGTAGACCGTCAGGAGCACGCGGACCGAGTGGCCGGCCCATTCGGCGACCAGGGTCGGTGGAACTCCGGAGTTGAGCCAGGTCGACACGGCGGCGTGGCGAAGGTCGTAGGGGCGGCGTGCGAGCGGGGAGGCGAACTCGGCCGGGGTGAGGGCCTTCTGGCGTGCCTTGGCCCAGACAACGCGGTACCGTGCCGCCTTGATCGGGCCGTCCTGGGATGTGCGGAACACGCGGCCATCGGGCGCGACTCCGAACCGGTCGATGTGGCGGCGTACCAAGGCGACGTACCGCGGGTTGAGCGGCACGGGCCTGGTCTCGCCGTCGGCTCGATGCTTCAGTGGGCGGGCCTGACGGCCGCCGTCGGGGTTGTCGGACCAGCGGGGTGAGATCTCCGGGTTGTTTCCGGCGAGCAGTGCCTCGCCCCACCCGGAGTCGGGCAGCGTGACCTGGCCGGCGCGCAGTTCCTGATTCTCGCCGGGGCGGAATGCCTGGTAGTAGAAGCCGGCGAAGAACGCGGTGAGGTCGGGGGCGATCTCGTCGACGGCGGCGAGGAGCGCGGTCGCCTGGCGGTGGTTCACGACGGCGCGGCGGTCGACGACGTCGACGTTCTTGGGTGGTTTCCAGCTGGTTGTCGCGAGCGGGTCGGCGTCGAGATCACCGCGAGCGACGGCGTACTGGCAGGTCATGCTGAAGACCTGGCGACGACGGATGACGGTGTTCGCGGCAGCCGGCCGGCCGTCGATGCGCCGGCTCAGCGCGGCCAGGGCGGCGTGGCTGATGTCGGGATTGGCGAGGTCGCCGACAGGTCGGCTGTGCCGTTCCATCCAGTCGAGGACCTCCGCCCAGGTGGGCGGCGGTGGGTTCTCGGCCCGGTGCCCGTCGGGGCCCAGGGCGGTGCGGGCGCCGGTGTTGAAGGTCCAGCCGACCAGCGCCTCACGCACGAGTTCGGCGAGTCTCGCTGGCGGCTGCTGGTCGAACAGCGCGGGTGTCACGGCGCCAAGCGCCTGGGCCACCGATCGGCGCGACCCCGGAGCCTGACCCTCGTCCCACTTGGCGTCCGCGAAGCTCCGAGCAACGACGAGCCAGGTGCGGGCCGCCGGCGGCGGCGCCGCGGCCGCGATCTGCGCGAGTGCCTCACGGACCGGTAGGCCGGTCTCGACGTCGAACGCCTCGCCCTTCTTGACCGCCGTGAGGATCTCGGCACGGCGTGACTCGGCCGCCCTTCTGGAAGGGAAGGTGTGAGTGTTCGGCTTCGGCCGTCCGGCCACCTTCCAGCGGACCTGCCAGGTGGACCGGTTCTTCCCCTTCAGCTCGTGGACGGCCCAGACCCGGACGTCGAACGTCGTCTTCCGCTCTTCACCGCCCGGAGAAGAGTGCGCCGCTGCCGAGTCGGTGGTCATGGGGTGGACGGGTCGCGCGTGCGGCCGTCGAGCCAGGCGTTCAGGTCGTCGCGGCCGATCCGGATCTGGCCGTTGGGGAGCTTGATGACCTTCGGACCCGTGCCCTTGGCCTGCCAGTCATGCCAGGTCGAGCGCGGCAGCGGTCCGTCGGGTCCGCCGAGCTCGACGAGGACCTGGTCGAGGGTCAGCAGGATCCGTTGATCGGTCCGGGAGGTCTGCGAGATCGTTTGGATGGGCTGCTTCGGTCGACGCCCGCCGCCGCCGACGCTGTGCCGGATTGCGCTCACAGGAACGTACGGTCCGGGCCGTGAGCGTCCCGACCGACATCGCGGATGACATCGCGATCACCCACTGCCGCAGGATGAGCATCGATGACGGCCTCCGCGACACCCGCGGCAGCATTTTCCCGAACATCGCGACCTGACGCGCTGTCGGCGGTCGCAGTTTGCTAGCACCCAAGACGAGCCGCAGCGAGAAGGTCCGGCCGCGCCTCGGTGGGGGTTCTCGAACGCTGCGAGATCATGTCCGAGCCTGCAGGGCGGGGGTGGTGGGGACCGCCTTGGCGTCTGCCCGTAGGCCACCCGGTCAGACAGTGCAATAACCCACGTCCATGTCGGCCCAGGTACAGCGGAGGCTCCGAGGACCCCCGTTCGCACTTCCACGGCAGGGGCCACGCGGCCCCCGGGACGAGTCCTCCTGTCGCGAACGCGCAGAGGTGCGCCGATGCGATCCCAAGCGCGGATTCGATTGCCCGCGAAGCAGGCCGGTGCGCAAGCGCGAGGCGATATGATGTCGCTCACTTAGCTGAGGAGTTTCCTGCCGGAGGCGGACAAGGCGATGGCGCGACTTGGTGGCGGTCGGGGTGCCGCAGGAGGCTTCCAATATCAGTACCTCCGTACCGTGGAAGCGTTTCTGGCTGCAATACAACAGGGAGACGTCCACGCTTGCCGGGTTGAAGGTCCAGTGAGCCCTCAACTTGCCAACACCGACATCGTTGACTTCGATCTTATCGATAATTCCGGACAGTGCATTTTTGCCGCGCAGGTCAAGAGCGCCGGGCTTGGTAAGATAATCCGAGCTCCTGAAGCTTTTGCAATACTCGTGCGGCTCGTAACGTCCCAAGAGGCTGAGCGTTACCAGTTGATAACTCAGGCAATTCCGGACAAGAACTGCAAGGACCTAGCCCGCGTTCTTGCAAGCGCGAAACATCCCGGCGACCTTCATTATGGAGTTTCGGGACTGCTCTCGGGGTCTCCAAAGGCACTGAAGCAGCTTCAAAGCCTCTCGCCAGCCGAGCTTGTTCGCCTTGTGTCTGCGAGTATTGAGTTTGACTCTCGGGAAGACGATCAAACTCGCGCTGACCTACGTGATGGGATACGCAATTGGCGTGCCAGGGAGCGGCGAGGGAGTGGAGAGGGATCCAGCGGCCTCGTGCTCAACCACCTCGTCGCCAAGACCCTTCAGCGCGCCGCCGATCCTAAATTGTCGGTGTGGACCATTACGGAGTTCTTGGCCGATCTAAATATCAGCAATGAGAGTCTCAGCGCTGCGCTCGGGCGCCAAGACTGGGGCGTGATTACGGGGCCAGTTCCACCTATCCCCGACATTCCAAGATCCACACTTGTCGGGCAGGTGGCGGCGACATTCGAAACGTCGACAGAGTCGCGCGTCGGAACGGTGTTATGCGCGATCACCGGACTATCCGGGATCGGAAAGTCTAGTCTCGCAGTCGCCTACATCGCCGAACACTCTCACCTGTATGATCAGATTCTATGGGTCGATGGAACAACAAGTGACGCTCTGGCGGCCTCATTTACTCGTGTACTTAGCCACCTTGGCACTCAAAGCGAGGGAGAATCGGCAACATCCCGAGGCCTCGACTACCTCCGGGAAAAGGTGCATGCACTCCTTCAGCGGATATCAGGCCGATGGCTAATTGTTTTTGACGATGTCATACCTGACTCTGTAAAGGCGTGGCTACCGAGGTTCGGCAGAGGCGACGTCATTGTGACGTCGACAGCATCGGCAGGATGGTCATACGCACAGACCAGGATTCTCGTTGAGAGGATGAACTCCGAGGAAGCTCTCAACCTTCTTGTCCGCCGACTCCGGCTCGATGGCACGGAAACAGAGAGACATCAGAACTCGCTTCTCTCGCTGGTCGAGACGCTCGACGCGTGGCCGCTGGCAATCGAGCTCGCGAGTGGTTACATAGTCTCCTGTGGGCTTCCGCCAGACCGTATAACCGAGTACCGTGATCTGATCAAAGATCGCGCGATGGATGACCATCTCTCAGTGCCTCAGGGGTATCCCCGCACCCTCGTATCTGCAATACGTACGAGCCTAGAGAGACTTAGGCAAGGCGCGAAGGTGAATCGAGTGGCTTCGGCCGTCGCCGTGGAAGTTCTCGGCTACATGAGTTTCTTCGGCGCCGTCGGAATTCCCTTGCACCTGGCGATGGCTTCTGCGTGTATATCTCCGTTGGAGGTTCCGCAAGATTTGATCGGACCGGCTGTCCTCGACGAATCCGACGGGTTGGTACGTGAAACCCTTCGAGAGCTCGTCAATATCTCGTTTGTGCACCGATCGGAGCCATTGCCGTCGGCCTTCAATTTTGACTCTCTGCAAAATGAGACGGTTTCATTGAATACCGTTTTGCAGACCGTCCTCCGCCGGGAGTTCGAGGCGACGATATCCCCAGACGCTCCGCTGACACGAGCTGCTTTTCACACGACGAGGTGGCTGGGGGCCGGAATGGACCACGACGAGTCCGAGTGGACGTGGCAGGTCGCACAGCACGCATCGGAGTTGGTCTCCAATATTCGCCGTCTGAACGTTCGTAACGGAGGGACGGCTGCTCTCTTAGGGAACCTCGCGGGCTTCTATTTCTCGACGGGCAGGAGCCACGACGCAGTCGATCTATTGGAACTTGAACTACGATGGCTCAATGAAATTGAGGGCCCGCGTGGACTGCTTACAACCCAGACCCGAATCACGCTTGCTACAGTTCACGCCGCCGAGCAGACGTCTGCCACGGCGGCCATCTTGTCGGAGCAGCTCGGTGGTGAGGTGTATGCGTACGTCGAGGGTCTAGTCTTAGAGAATTCGATGCTGGCTGCCGATCTTGCCGCGCAGGCCTACGCGCTTCTTAACATACAGCTGGAGCTTACTCCAAACGAGCCCGAGATCCGGTCCGTTCATGGGCTCTATGGCCGGCTCGTGGAAGGTCTGCCGACGACGCCGGTCGCTGAGATAGCACTCGCGATATCGGCGATTAACCGGCTGATACAGAGCGGTCGGCCGGCCGAGGCTGAAAAGTCGGCACGAGCGCTCTTGGTTAGGCCGGAGAGCTCGCGTGTCGCCCCTGTGATGGAAATACGGCGACTACTCATCGAGGCCCTCGCTGCGCAGCGAAAATGGGATGCGGCAATGGCGGAACTCGATGCTTTTTCCCGCCACGTAGTTCCCAACTCTCTCCATCATTTCTCGATCCGGATGTTGATTCACAACGCCGGTTTCACCGCGACGCTAAACTGGCTGTTCGCCGACGAGTCGGCCGCCCCATTCCTCGGCCGCCTCCTTGAAAAATGCGGATCCGACGAGGTTCTCAAACCTGCTGGACATGAACTTGTGCAGCTCGAATTCCTGCGCGCCGTGGAGCGCGCCACCCGTGCCGATTTTGCAGGCGCGATTGAGAAGCTGAAGCTGATTTCAGACAGATCTTTTGCCGATGAGGAAGAAACAGCCGTCAGGTGGGAGAGGGTATTTTTTGGTTTCGAGAAGAAGGTTCGAACGCTTCTCCTGAAGGACTATCACGACCGTGAGCAGGCCAGAATATCGGAGATCGTCGCAAAAATTCCGCGCAGATCACCGGTGTGGGAGCTCTTTGAAGATCCTAAATCCTACGGTTACTACCTTGAGAACTCAAGCGCGACCACTCTCTGGATTCAGCTGATCGCGAATTCAGATATACTTCGGGGCGATTCATCATCGTCGTCAATTTTTCCGATTGCCATCCTAGAGCCTCGTCAACCAGTGCTCGTCACGCTAGATCCTAAGCTCCAACCCGTTGAGCTCAAAGTCTATCGGCTCGCCTCAGCTGGCTTCCGACGGGTGCTTGGCGACGTCTCGGCTATCCCAGAGAGCACCGGAGTTTCGGCGTTCGTCGAAGGCGGGCGATTTTGTCTTCGCGACGAAGACGGCATGCTCCTAGCTATTGCAGATAACGTGCCGGATATGCGGTGGATCGAGCGTGCGCGTACGGCTGGACGAATCGCAGTGCTGTACGGTTTTGACTTCTTCCTGAATAGTCCGATGCGACGTGACGAAATATTTGGGCCCAAGCCGCGGTTTCGGGAAGTGATCGAGAAGAGCGGCGGCGTCACGCTGGCCTTTGGTCTTGCGGATTGGAGAAGTCCGCTGTAGAGGGCGTCGTCCGAGCCTGTCTTGGCGTATCGAGAACTCAAGGAAATCAGGTTCTGCTCCTGGCAGCGACGAACGAATATTCCTCTACTCCCGGTATCGGGTTGTGTGATCATCTCAAGAAATGGAGGTGCCGAAGAGCCGCGCCTAGGCCCGGCGGCGGGTAACAGTGGGTTGGGCGCTGGTCTCGGGGTCGCTCGATGTTGCTGCACGTGGAACGCTGCGGTTTCTGCGTCACTGTTGGGGTGATCTTTCGATGCTCTTGATGATCTCCGCGGTGCCGATTGTTCCGTCGATCGTGATGGGGGTTCTCGCTCGGATGGTGAGGAGGTCGTCGGGTAGGGCGGTGGTGCAGGGGATGCCGAGTTCGCGGGCGACGATGGCGGCGTGGGACAGCGGGCCGCCGCGGGTCGCGGCGATCCCGGCCGGGTTGCACAGCAAGGCGTCGAGTGCATTCGTGTCGAGGTTGTCGCAGAGGATGACGACCTGGTCGCTTCCCGGGCCGATCGCTGGTGAGGCCCCGGTGGTGAGGTGATGGGCGGGTCCTGTGCCGCGTCCTGGTGCTGCGGGGAGGCCCCGCCAGATTGTGCCGGCGCTATGCGTCAGCTTGGGCGCTTCGGGGATCGGGCTGGTGAGGGGACGGGCCTGGAGGATGTGGACGGCGCGGTCTGGAGTCACGGCCCATTCGATGTCGATGCTCGTGTGGTGGAGGACGGCCGCGACGATCGCTGCGGTCTCGACAAGCTGATCGCGTAGCGCTGCGATGAGGATCGGGCGGCGCTGGTCAGCGTCGGGTGGGTAGAGATGGAGCAGCCCGGCGTCGGAGGTTCGGATCTTGGTGCGCTGCCCGGGGCGGTTGTCGAGGCCTGGGAGGGTGATCCATTCGCCGGGTGGCTGGCTCAGTTCGGTCGCGGTGCCTGGCAGGATGATCTCTGTTTGAGCGCCGGCGGACGGGGTCTTGCTGTCGCTGTAGTGACATTCGCCGCGCTGGGTGCCGCTGACGACGGGGATCGCGAGGCCGTGGACGGCTTCGAGGGTCCATCGGCGGATGGTTCCCTGGTCGATTTCGGCGGCGAGGACGCCGCTGGCGTAGGGCCGGATAGCGCGCTGGACGAGTACTGCGACGCCCGGCGGTGTCGTGATGTTCCGGAGAGCGGCGTAGGCGCGGATGGCGGGCGTGGCCGCCGTTGCGCGGACGTCCCGGATGGCGTCGCGGAGCGCCTCAGAGCTGGCCGGGGAGAAGCGGGAGGCGTAGAGACCGGCGAACGACGCTTGCGCTCCGTCTTCCGCGGGTGCGCTGGATCGGGCGACGAGGCCGTGGAAAGTGTTTGTCGACGTCGCCCAGCGGAGAACCTCGGTGGCCGCCTCGGCGACCTGGCCGTCGGTGAGATCGGCGGACAGGACGAGTCCGTCCGGTACGGGCAGTCCGCGGCGGATCAGGGCGGCAAGCGCCGCTGCCTTCCCACCGTGCTGGGCGGGGTCAGACGCGTCCCGAAGGTTGATCGTCTTGGTGCGGGCCATGGTGGTCTTCTCCCAGCAGATCCTCAATGGTGATCCGGTCGGGGTTGGCGTTGGTGACCTCGCACCAGGCTCGAGCGGTGGCCAGGAGGCGTTCGCGGAGTTCTTTGCGGCGTTCTTCGCTGTCGGCGGCCCAGCCGAGCACCGCCGCCAGGGCGCGGACCTCGGTGAGCGTCGGGTCGTTGCCGGCCGCGGCGACGAGGGCCGCGGCCGTCCAGGCTTCGCGTCGGGCGGCGGCGGACGCGCGCCGGGCGAGAACGTCGGTTTCGGCTGTCGCCGTGGCGAGGATGTGGCCCGGTTCGGTGGGCAGTTGGAGTGCTGACAGGCAGGTGAGCGCGCTCTCCCGCGAGCCGAGTAGGTCGATGAGGAGTCGTTCCCATCGGTCTTCTGGGAGCAGCCAGTTGACGACGTGGGTCGCGTTGACGCGCAGGAATGCCGTGGTCGCCGTTGCCAGAGCTGCGGTGAGGCCGGCCAGGTCGTTTTCTCGTCTGGCGGCGTCGCACGCGTCGAGGACGAGGGCGACGGCCCGCCGGTCGGCCACTGTCCGGGAAATCAGGTCGGCGACGTAGTCCAGGTTGCGAAGGCGCGCGTGCCAGCGGCCGGTGATGGTGTGGTGGACCAGTTCGGGGATGTCGACGATCCCGGACCGGCGCAGCCGGCCATAGGATTCCGGGTCGTTCATGAGGATCAGCGGCCATCGAGTCAGGGATCGGGTGTAGAGATCCCATTCGAACGGGGTGGCTTGAGGGCGGGTGCGTTCGTAGTCGCAGGTCAGCATCCCGTTCCAGACGGGCTCCATGCTTACCTCTCTGGGGTCATGGCTGGGCGGCGGGGCGTGTCAACGGCCATGCCTGGTGGTCCACGGGTGGTGTCGCGACGGGAATGTCGCGTCCGACATGGGAGGCTCGTGGCGTTCGAGCACGGGCTGTCGGCGGCGTTCGGGACGGGCGGGAGAACAGCGGTGATCAAGGAGGCGACGGCGACGGTTTTCGTCTTCCGGCGGTCGGAGGACGAGGTCTGGCGGGTCGCGATGGTGTGGCATCGGCGCTTCGCCGGCTGGATTCCGCCCGGTGGGCACGTGGAGCCGGCCGAGAGCGCGGCGGAGGCCGCCGTGCGCGAGGTTGCCGAGGAGGTGGGTTGCCGGGTGTGGCTGCTCGGCGGTCCGACGACGCCGCTGCCTGACGGGTTTCCGCATGAGCCTGTTGTCGCGCCGTGGTGGATCGTGGAGATGGCGGCGAGTCCGGACAACCACACAGTCGAGCGGCACGTTCATGTCGACCACGTGTTCGTGGGCCTGTTCGCTGGTGAGGTTGCGCCGCCAGAGACCCGGGTGCGGTGGTTCAGCGCGGGGGAGTTGGCTGAGGGGGCGGACGTGGCTGAGGATTCGCGCTTGCAGGCCAAGGAGTTGTTCGCCGGGATCGACGAGATAGCGGCGCGGGCCGCGGCGGGTGGTTCGGTCTAGAACAGGGTCGGCTGGGCGGGGGCATTCGCTGGCTCTTGTCTTGCCGATTTGGGCGGAATGCCGGCGACCTGGTCGAGGTCGCGCAGGCTGCACCAGCGGCCGGCAGCGGCGCCGTCAGCGAGAACGCGTGCGAACACCTGCACCGTGAGTTCGACGTCCGGCAGGGCGCGGTGCCGGTCGGCGGGGAGCGGGATGCGGAGATGGTGGAGCACCGCGTTCAGGCTGTGGGAAGGAAGATCGGGGTAGGCGGCGCGCGCGAGCCGGACGGTGCACAGCAGCGAGGTGGCCGCGAGCGTCGGGCAGTGCTCGCGCTGGCCGGCGATGAGCCCGGCTTCGGTGGGGGCATGATGGGCAACCAGCCGATAGGGCGGTGCGGTCAGCCGAGCGTCGAGGGACGCCATGACCAGCGCGGCTGGCCGCTGGGCGCGAAGTACCGTGGCGTTCAGGCCGGTCTGGGCGATGTCGAACGGGGTAACTGGAACGTCGTCGGGCGGCCGGATCAGGGAGCTGAACCGTCCCGACTCGGCCCACTGCCCGCCACGGAACGACCCGGCGACGGCCGCGACTTCGACGGGTTCTGCGGGGCGGCCTTTCGGGGTGAGTGCCTCGAAGTCGATGACCACGAAGGTGTGGTCCCGGAAATCCGGGTCCTCCAGGATCACCATGCCTGGACCTCGTTCCTGATCAAGGCCGCGATCTGGTCGACCCGCTGGTCGTCCTCTGGTGTCAGGACGGCCAGCAGCGTGTCGATGTCTCGCTCGGCTCGCGGACAGGGCGCGGGATGGAGCTCTTGGCAGGCGGGGTGCAGGTGGGCGGCGCGGAGCCCGAACGTACCGACGCTGTTGACGATGCCGACGTCGGCGAGGCGGCGGCACAGTCCGCGTGGGTCGGGCAGCAAGATTCGCCACAGGGCACAGTAGCCGTTCGGCTGTTCATCGGCCGTGGCCGGGATGTGGGCCAGACCGGGCAGGTCGCCGACCAGCTCGACCAGGTGTCTGGCGACCTGCTGGCGATGGGTGAGCGTGTCGTCGAGGCGGGCGAGGCTGCAGCGGGCGAGGGCGGCGAGGGGCTCCGCGAGCCGGTAGTTGGTGCCGAGGCGGGACAGCGCGGGCTGGCCCGGCGCCGGCGTCTGCCAGTGGGTGCGGAAGGCGGCGGCGCGGGCGGCGAGGTCCGGGTTGTCGGTGACGAGGTAGCCGCCTTCACCGCAGGACACGAGCTTGCCGTCCTTGAGGGAGAAGCAGCCGACCGTGCCGACGGTGCCGAGCAGGCGTCCTCGGTAACGGCTGCCGTGTGCCTGGCAGGCGTCTTCGATGACGTCCAGGCCGGCGCGGACAGCCAGATCGGTGAGCGCGTCGAGGTCTCCGCAGCGGCCGGCGAGATGGACCGGGACGACAGCCCGCGTCCTGGCCGTGATCTTCGGGGCGGCGTCGGCCAGGTCGAGCAGTCCGCCGTCGGGGCCGGCGTCGACGAACACCGGCCGCGCGCCTGCCTGGACGACCGCGGCCACGGTCATGATCACAGTGGCTGCGGGAAGGAGGACCTCGTCGCCGGGGCCGATGCCGCAGGCGACGAGCGCGGTGTGCAGCGCCGCCGTTCCGGACGAGACCGTGATCGCGTGAGCGACGTTGTGGGCGGTGGCCAGCTCGGCTTCGAGTAACGCCGCTTGCTCGCGGCTGGTCGGATCCGGCATGGAGGCGACGACCTGCGCCAGCAAGGCCATGGGCGACAGCGTCTCGCGGGCCACGTTCACGGCTGGCTCCCGATCGGCGTCAGGAACCGGTCGAAATCCAGGAGCGGCCACATGTTCACGCAGTCGACCGAGAACAGCGGGCAGTCGTTGCAGTCGTCGGTGCCCGCGAAGACCTCGGTGGCGTTGGCGCCGCGGATGGTGCGATGCCGAATGGTGGGGGTGGCCGCGATGCGCAGGGACGACGGGCAGTCCCAGACCGACCCGTCAGGCTCGACGAAGAAGAGGGACGACCCGCCAAAGCAGCCATAGGCGACGCCGACCGGCTCGCGGACCGACGAGGCGACCTGCTCGGGATATGCAGCGGTGGGCATTCTCAGCGGCAGCCCGGCCTCGGCGAGCGCCGCGAACTGTCCCCGGAGGTCGGGGAGGTCCGCGACGGTGAGGGACAGCTGGTGATGGAGCTGGTGGCTTTGGTCGAGCGCTATGGGCTGCGGGACGAAGTAGTCACAGCTGAGGTCCGCGGCCAGCCGCGCGGTCTCGGCCATGGCAGTGACGTTCTGCCGGGTGACGACCATGTACACGCCGACGCGGGGCGAGGCGCCGGCGGCGCGTGCGGCGACGAGGGACCTGATTCCGGTGACCACCTGCCGCCAGCCGTCCTTGCCGTTGCGCGACGGACGCCAGGCGTCGTGATGAGCGGGATCTGCGGAGTCCACGGAGACCGATACGGCATCCACGTCGAGATCGAGCAACGTGGAGACGATGTCCGGCCGGTTCAGCGGAAGGCCGTTGGTGCACACGACCACCTGCACGTCGGCGCGCTTGAGGGTCTCGATCACTTGGAAGACGGGCGGCCAGACGAGTGGCTCGCCGCCGGCGAGGAACACCCGTCTCACCGCGGACCCGGCCACCGTTCGGGCGAACGCGAGGACCTCGGCGGCGGTGAGGTCGGTGCGGGACAGGTGCGAGAGCGTGCCCGGACCGGTGACGGGCGTCTGCCTGTGCTCCTCGATGGTGCCGAAGTAGCAGTACCGGCACGACAGCGGACACGGGCTGCGCAGTGCCCAGAGCAGCGTCACCGCCGCCGCGCCGCGCGGCGTCACCGTGGCCACCTGGACACGCCGGCTGCCTGTCGGCAGACCGCGACGATCGAGTCGGCGCAGGCATTGGCGTCGAGACGGCGGCGGTCGAGCACCTCGAACCGGTGAGGCAGCGCGGCGGCGAATCGGCCGTAGAGCCGGGTGACGCGCTCCATGAGACCGATCTCGCCGGGGAGAGCCGGCCGGCCCAGCCGTTCCTCGAAGCGCCGCCGGCAGCTGGCCGGATCGTCGAGGACCAGGATCGTCCGGCCAGGCAGCGGTCGCCACCGCGCCATCAGGTCAAGAAGCCCCTGAGCCTCGGTGAACGTCTCGTCGTCGCTCGCGGCGTCGCCTCCGAGGACAGCCGCCTGGTACACGGCGACGCTGTGCGGGCCGCGGTCCTCCAGGACGACCTGGCCCGCGCGGACGGTGGTGGTCTCGTACCGGTGGACCTGGAGGGCGGCCAGCAGCAGCGTCTCGGTTTGCGGACAGCCGGTACGCAGGAACGGGTCGCCCCCGGCAAGCAGGGCGTCGATGATCCGGCCCGGAAGCAGACCGGGATGGCTGTCGGAGAGCTCGACGAGCGGAACACACCGGTCACCGAGCTCCGTGGCGGCGCGGCGAGCCAGGTAGCTCTTCCCCACGCCATTGACCCCTTCGAGGGTTATCCAGGGCAAGGCGCCTGTCATCGGGCACTTCCTGTCATCGTGGCGGGTACCCAGGGGCCGGTCGTGGCGCCGACGGCCAGGACGTCTCTGGCCGCAGGCCCGAGGTGCAACAGGAGATCCAGGGCAGACAGCCCGCTGGTGAAGCCGGGGCGTCCCTGGTCGTAGGGCGGGTGGCTGTAACCGGCTATTTCAACGTTCACACCCGCGGTGGCGAGGCGGTCGGCGTCGAGGTAGCCGGTCGCCCCGGTACCGACCCGTAACGCCTGGGCGCCGGTGATCCGGCACAGGTCGATCAACATGTCGGTCCGGCGCCCAGTGGGGAGCAAGTCGCTGGACCGCAGGATCTCGACGCGCAGGCCGAATCCGTCCAGCAGAAGCCGTAGGAGAGCCTCGTTCAACGCGGCGAGCCGCTGCCAGGGATAGTCGTAGATAGCGGCCAGGCGCGGTTCCCAGCTCGGCCAGAACCGGGTTCGTCGGTACGCCTCGCGCAGGATGCTCCAGTGGCGCTGGCGCCATTCATCGCCGTTGATGCGGACGTCGGTGATGGGCTGGTGATGCGGACGGCGGACAGGGACGGTGACCAGACGGGGGTGGCCGTCGTGGCCGGCGATGTAGTTGCGCTGCTGCCAGCTTCCGGAGCTGAACTGGACGTGGTCGAGGAAGAGGAATCGGTCGACGTCCAGAAGGCGGGAGAAGTAGCCCGGCCACGGCAGGTAGCCGGGCTGGTGCGCGACAAGTACGTGGCCGCCCACGCGGGTCGCTTCGCTCATCAGAACGCCATCCGGTAGACGGCGAACCGCTCGGCGGCCTGGGTGCCTAGCTCGGCGCCGGCGGCGCAGTCCTGCGCCTGGATCTTCTCGACGCTGCGCGGGTGCGGATTCGCTCGCAGCTGGCTGCCGTAGCAGCTGAGCGCCTTGGCCTTGGTTTCGACCATGGGTGTGATGTCGACGATCGCCGGCCGTGGCATCGGCCCGGCCAACCACGCCCGATCCTCCGGGCCGTCGTAGCCGAGAACCATGCGAGGCAGCGGCCGGCCGTCCCGGAAGCCCGGGCGGACCGCCGCCAGGCCGGCCAAGTGCACGGCGCGATGGTCCTGGTGGTGGCCGCCGGCGGGCAGGAACAGCGCGGCCGGGCGGGACGCGCCGAGGGACACCTGCTCGCCCGACTCGATGAGCGCCACCAGATCGGGGAAGAACGCCTCCGGGCTTGCCGCGCGTTCGTCGTCTAACCAGGCGACCCGCCGTTGTCCCACTCCGAGGACGTCGCAGGCTTCGTGGAATTCATCCAGGCGGGTGCGCACCTCGGAGTGGCCGCCGTACATAGGAGCGGTCGTGCACGTCACGGCGAGCACGTCGACGTGAATGCCACAGGCCGTCATGGCGGCGATCGTGCCGGCCATGCCGACGGTCTCGTCATCAGGATGCGTGCCCACGACGAGCGCACGTTCGCCGGAATGGAGCCCAAACATGGGACCCTCCTCTTGTCCGTGGAAGGGAATGGACGGGGCCGTACGGACAGGTCCGTAGGCGGTGCCGGAAACCGGGCGGCGGGGTACGTCGGACAGATCAGCGGGAGACTGTCGCGGCGAGGAAGATCTCGGCCGCCTTTTCGGATGTGTGCGGGTCGATCCGGGCGGGCGCTGCCTGGCTGGCGGCGTGGTAGTCGTCGTGACTGGCGAGCAGGTCGTCCAACGCCTGCCAGATCGCCGGGAAGCCAGCCTCCAGGGGCACGGCGCGCCCTGCCGGGCCGGCGAGAGAGGGCACATAGCCGTGATCGAAGGCGATCACGGGAGTTCCAGCGGACAGCGCCTCGGCGGCCGTGTGGCTGAACGTCTCCGGTTCGAGCGACGAGATGACGGTGGCGGCCGCGCCCGCGAAGAACGGCGGGACGTCCCGCCAGGACAGCGCCGGCCGGATCTGGATCAGCTCGGGGCGCCGCGCGGCCTGCTCGCGGCACGCGGCGAGTGCGGCTGACTGCTCGCCCTGCTCGAATTCGAAATCGGCCTCGGCGAGAACCACCTGAACCTGGCGGCGCCAAGCCGTCGGCATCGCCGCGAGGAGTCGTGCCTGGCCCTTGACCGGAACGGCTCGTGACACCAGCCGCAGCGGACCCGACCGGCGAAGCTGTTCCCGCTGGTCATAGTCCGGAGGCCGAGGACGGACGAGAACCGCGTTCGGGACCACCGTCCAGGCGCTGGTGTCCCAGCCGTCCTGCGCCGCGGCCGTGACGAGGTACGGGCTGGCCGGCAGCACCGCGTCGGCGGCGGCCAGCGCCGCCGACCACGTCTCGGTGGAACTCGCCCGGATCCTGTTGTGCACCATCAACGCCGTCCGCACGCCAGGAGGCGCCGGGTTCAGGTAGCCCAAGCCCCAGACCGGTGCGCCCCAGCACACGACATCGGCACGCAGTCGCCGCAGCACTTCAGACATCTCGGACACGACCGGTCGTGGGTCGGCGAGCGCGGCGAGGACGTCGTCGTTCCGCGCCGGCCGGGGCAGCCGCACCGACGTCAGCCGGACGAGGCCCGACTCGACGGCGTCGGTGGGCTCTGCCGGCCCCGCGGCGATGATCGCGACCGTGTGGCCAAGGCCGCGCAGCCCGGCGGCCAGCGCCGCGATGCTCCGTTCGATGCCCGACGGATGGTCCGGCCGGTAGGTCAGCAGGCAGAACACGACGACCGTCATGACCGCTCCCAGGGAAAGACCACCCACCGCGAGGTTCGCCGGCCGACGTACGTAGGTTCCTGCTCGCCGGCACGGTCGCCAGCAACCTCCCGGCAGGCCGGCCAGTTGGCCAGGTTCAGCAGGCACACGGCGGTGCGGACCGACGCGGCGCCGCCGAGAACGACCTGCTCCCGCGCGGCGACGAGAGTGTCACCGCTACCGGCGATGTCGTCGACGACGAGCGCGTTGCCGCCAGCCAGGTGGCCAAGGGACATGGAATTCCTGAGCACCGGCAGGTCGATCTTCGCGGCGTTCACCGCGTCCGACTCGGTGTGCGCGATCTCCAGCGCCCGCACGTCCCGAAGGCCCAGGAGATGAGCGAGCAGCACCGCGGGCACCAGCCCGCCGCGCGCGATGCCAATGATCACGTCGGGAATCCCGTCGGCTGCCACAGCGTCGGCCAGCGTCGCCGCGATCCCGGCGACCTCGGTCCAGGTCAGACGGTCAACGTCCACGGGTGTCCTCCCACAGGAGCACATGCAGTCGGGTGGACAGATTCCAGCCACGGATCAGCGCCGCATCGGCGAGCTCCCGCAGCGCGGTGATGAGCTGGGCGCTGCTCGTGGCTTCTGGCATGACCCACACCGGAGCGAGCGCGAACCGGTCGACCACGGCGGCCACCTCGTCGAGGTCGTCCGGCCCGGTGACGACGAACTTGAACGCGGCCTTCCCGCTGGCCGCGAACGCGTGCAACGCGGCCGGATCGAGCCGGCGAGCGGTCCGCCCACCCGCGTGGGCGAGTTTCGGGGACACCATGAACGCGCTGATCGCGCCGGCCAACTCGGCGGTCGGGGCGATCGTCCCGTTCGTCTCCACCTCGACCCGCCGACCAGCGCTCGTCAGCGCCTCGGCCAGCGGTACTAGCGCCTGTTGCTGCAGCAGCGGTTCTCCGCCCGTGATGACCACCAGGGGTGCCGGTTGACCAAGCACCCAGTCCGCGATCTCCGCAACGGGCAGCCGTCGGGTTTCGGTACGTGGGTCGAAACGTGTCCAGTCCCAGCTGAAGCGGCTGTCGCACCAGCGGCAGGACAGGTTGCACTGGGCGAGCCGTACGAACAGCGCGAGCTGACCGGCGTGCGGTCCCTCCCCCTGGAAGGTCGGCCCGAACATCTCGACGATCTGCAGCGTCCGGGTCGTCTCCGCGTCGGCGGCCAGCAGCGACACCGAGGCGGTCATCGCGGGTCCGCTTCCCAGATCGCCCAGCTCGTGGGCGTCTCGCTGACCCGGACCGCGACAACCTGGCCCGGGATCAACGGCTCCAGGTGAACGTGGCACCACCTGGCCAGGTGGGCGGCCAGGTTCTCGGCGGTCGGCGGCGCGGCCAGGACTTCGTTGAGGTGTCGGTGGTCGAATTCGTCGTCGAGGTAGGCCCGCAACGGTGCCAGGTCACCGAAGTCGGTGACGAATCCCGGATCGGTCAGCATGTCGGCCGCCACCACGATCTCCACCGTGTAGGTGTGACCGTGTAACCGAGCGCACTTGTGCCCGTCCAGCAGGCCGGGCAGCTGGTGGGAGGCGTCGAAGCTGAAACGTTTCCCGACCCGAAAGTGGCCGGCCGGCGGGGTCACCTCGGGTCTTGTGGCGGTTTCCGTCTGTGGGCGCGGATCGTGTCTGTCGCCCGTCGTGGGAGTGCGCACCGTGCACCTCCAGTGAAGAGCCGCAGCGGGCCGCCTGCACGGCCCGCGTCTGCCCGATCACGATCGCTCGCGGTCCGGCGTCGCGGCCATCCACTCGGACGGGGAACTGCGGCGCGGAAAGATCCCTCTCAGACCGGGAACATTGCCCACGGGTAGTGAGTGAGTCGCCGCGATCCGCGATGCTGGGAGAAGCTAGGGGGCACTGGAAGACGGGATGCCGCCCATGTCGCATAGCCAGCGCCAGGAGCGCGCGGAGCTGTCCGCCCGGATGCGGGCGGACGGGAGGACATGGCACGAGATCGCGGAGGTGTTCCGCTCTCGCTACCGCATCAACGCCAGGGTGGCGATGCGGCTGGCCCGCGGCTGGAGCCAACGGGAAGTCGCGGACCGCTGGACCGCGTGCTGGCCCGACGACCCGAAAACGCTGAAACACATCTCCTACTGGGAGACGTGGCCAGCCACCACAGGCCACGAACCGAGCCTCGGCGTCCTCGCCAACCTGGCCCGCCTCTACCAGTGCGCCGTCGGCGATTTGCTCGCCGACCTGGGCGATTTCCGGCCGGCCGTCGACGTGTCGATCAGCGGGACGCCGGTCGACGTAGAGTCCGAACTAGCCGGGCTGATGTGGTCGTCCCACACGCTCGCGTACACGGACCTCACCGAACTCGCGCAGGCGGTGACCATGTGGGGAGAGCGGCTAAGCGCGGACGTCGACCGCCGGGCGCTGCTGTTCCAGCTCAGCGGTGCGTTCGCGCTCGCCGCGGCGGCGCCGGTGTTCGAACGCATCACCGACGACCAGCAGCGGCTCGCGCGGGTGCTCGACGACCCGGGCCGGCTCGACGCGGCCACCCTTGACCGGGCGGAGGCCGTCATCGCGGACTGCCGGCGGCATGGCGACGTACTCGGGCCGGCGGTCGCTCTCCAGTGCGTCATGGCCGAGCGCGACATGCTCGCCACGATCTTGCGCGGCCTGCCTGCGGCCGCGCAGGCTCGCCGGGCACGGTCCGCCTACGCGGAGCTGACCCAGCTGGCCGGGTGGCTGACGTTCAACCTCGGTGACTACCGCACGGCGAGCCACTACTACGACGAGGCCAGGGCCGTCGCGCACGCGGCCCAGGACACCGACCTGGTCACCTACGTCCTGTGCACGATGAGCCACCTCGCGACCTGGACCGGTCAGCCTCGTGTCGGTATCGACCACGCCGTCGCCGCGCAGACCTGGGCTCGACGCACCAGCAACCCCCGGGCGGTGGCGTACGCCGCCGATGTCGCCGCTCGGGCCTATGCCCAGGACGACGACCAGCACAGCGGCTGCGACGAGGCGCTCGCCCTGGAGCACGCCGCTACCGCGATGATCGGCGACGACGATCCGGCCGCCGATCGCTGGTACTTCTTCGACGAGTCGTTCCGCCTGGGCACCGAGGCCGAGGCGAGCCTCCTGCTCGGCCGGCCCGCCGCCGCCCTCGACGCCGCCAGCCGCTCGCTGCCCCTCATCGACCCGGCCAACCTGCACAACCGGGTCATGACCCAGACGATGCAGGCCGAGGCAGTCATCCGCCACGGCGACGGCCCCGCAGCCTGCCCGCACATCGCCGAGATCGCGAAGGCGACCGTGGCCCACAGCAGCGGGCGCATCAACGACCGCATCGTCCACCTGCGCCGGGCCCTCGAGCCCTGGAAGCGCACCGCGGCCGTCCGGGACCTCGACGAACAGCTCCGCCTCTACCGTCGCCCTGCCAGGCTGCCCAGCGAGATCACGAACAGGTCGTAGGCGTCGAAGTAGTCGCCCGAGCTGCCCGGAACCTGCCCGGCCAGCTCCCAGCCCCAGCTTCGGTAGATCGCGTGCGACCGGTCGGCCGTCGGATTCACCGCCAATGTCGCCCGTTCCTCCGGGCGCCCGGTCAGCAGCAGGTCGTGCAGCTGGCGGCCCACGCCGCTGCCCTGAAACGCGCGGCGCACCTCGATCTCCGCGAGCACGAACGTCCGCGATCCGGTCTCGACCGCGAACCCGGCGGCGGGCTCGGGACGTAGCCCCGCCCACCAGTGCGTGTCACCGGCCGGCAGTGGATAGCCGAACACGAAACCGACCAGCCCGGCGTCGCCGACCGACGCGAACGCGACCTCGAAGCCCGGGCGTCGCACTGCCCGCGCGAGCCGGTCCGCGAACGCGGTCACTTTCCGATCGCCGACCTCCGCGCCATAGGCATCGGCGTACACAGCGAGAAGATCATCGATGCGGGCCTGGGCCGTCTCGGGTCCAGAACGCTGGAGCTCCGCAACCGTGGACATGTCACCAACCCCAGACCCGGCAACGCCGTCGACAGGACCCATGTCCTCCTATCCGACAACTCGCTGAGCGTCGCGTCCACCGTTCAGGCTGACGGCATCGGTTCGGCACCTGGTCGGATCCGTGGCGGTAAGGCCTCGGCGACGATGCGGGCCACGATCTCCACCTGGGACTCGGCCGGGCTGAGGATCTGCTCGCCGGGAACGCCGAGCAGGTCGTCGAGGACGTACCACTCGGCCAGCTCGCGCTTCCCGTAGCCGTCGGCGTTGGGCTTCGCCGCTGCCGGCGGAGCGTCTCCTCGAACGGGAGGCTGAAGTAGTAGACGTGGGCCGGACCGGGGTGCGCCGCGATGAGCGACTTCACTGCGGTGCCATAGCGGGTGGCGTCGAGGATGCCTTCGAGGATGACGTCGTAGCCCCCGGCCAGACACCGCGCCACGATCATGGCGATCAGGTCGATGTTCAGCGCGCCGGGCACGTCCCGCTCGCGGAGCAGCTCCCGACGGATGACGTCCTGCTGCACGACCGCCACCCCACGGCCGACCGCCTGGCGGACGGCGAGCGCGGTCGTCGTCTTACCGCTGCAGGACGGACCGCGCAGGACGACGAGCGACGGCAGCCGGTCCGAGTCCGGGGATGGTGGCACGGCTCGCAGCGTAGATCGGCGGCGTCGCGCAGAGTACGGCGCTGGACGTGGGCCGGTGACGGCTGCGGGCGGCTACGTCGGCTGCTGGTCGCGTCTGGCCTTGTAGGCGGTGATGTCGGCGGCGAGCCAGACCCGGGTGCGTTCGCTCCCAGCGCCCATGGGCAGGGGGTCGGGGAAGTCCTTGCCGCGGGACAGGACGTCTGCCCACTGGCGGGAGACGCCGAGGAGCTCGGCGACGCCGGTGATCGTCACGACCTCTGGCCGGTTGGTCGCTGCGCTCACGTCAGCTACTCTTATCCAAGTCAACTAGCCAAGTCAGAATGACAAGTGATCGGACATGGCCGCGCGGATGGACCGCGCGGAGTTCGTGGCCTCGAGCCAACCGGCCCTGGGCGTACCGCCCGCCACCCGTGGTCCCGTGCTTTGGAGGAAGCGATGGCCGAGTCAGTGCCACGCCCCCTGCCCGTCCCCGTCCCGGCGGCGGCGGCCGTCGAACCCAGCGCGCTGTCGGCCCTGACGGTGCCGGCCGAACCGGTGACGCTGGCCAACGCGACGCGCCCGGCCTCGCCGGCGGCCCAGCGACGGCTGGCGGTTGGCTATGTGTGTGTCTCGGACGACGAGGACCTCGTCAACGGCCTGCACGGGCGGCTGACCGCTTACGCGGCGCGCGCAGGCCTGGAGCTGGTCGAGGTGTACGTCGACCGTCCGTCCGACGCCGCCGAGAGCGCCCGGCCCGGGTTGCAGCTCGCTGTCGACGAGATCGCGCGTCATCCCGAGGCGTTGCTGCTCGTCCCGGACCTGTCGCACGTGCCGACCGCTCGGGCTGGCGGCGAGACGTTCGCCGAGCGGTTCACGACCGTCGTGACCGAGATCTGCGCGCTCGACGCCCGCCCGGCAGCGGCGCTGTCCTTGGCGGTTGACGTGGGGGCGCCGGCTGTGGCTGCCGATGCCGGCCTGGGACCCGTGGCCGGTGCGGGCCGGGTGCGGCTGACCGCGGAGGGTCGGTTCGAGGTGACGGTCGAGCCGGATGACGACGTGGCCGGCGTGGTCGCGACGCTGCGTCAGGTCCCCGCGGCCGCTCGCTTTGTCGAGGCTCTGGGCGATGTCGAGATGACGCTCGTCTTCGTGCCCATCCCGCTGCCGACCGAAGGCTCCGGGCCACACGGTGACCTGGTGCCCTTCGCGCGCGTGGCCCCGACCGGCCCATCTGGCCCGGTCAGCCGCGAGCTGGTCGGCCTCACCGTCGACGATCTCGCCGACCGGCTGCACGCGGCGCTCGACGGCGTGCCGCTGGGCCCGCAGGACGAGCACGTTCTGGCGTGGCTTGCGACCCAGACTGCCGACCGCGCCCTCACCATCAGCAGCCTTCTGCGCCGGGCCCGTACCCGCGCGGCCTGATCCGAGGCCATCGGACCCCGGACCCCGGGCGCCGCGCACTCCGGCGGGATCGGCGATGCCTGTGCGGGTGGCCCCGGCGATGACCCAACTTGGCGCGATGTAGCTCGGGATGACATCCACGGTGACGTCGGCGATGGCAGTGCGCTGTGGGGCCTCGGCCGGGACCTTCGCCCTCGGCTCCGACGCGAGCTTCCGGAACCGGCCCGCAGATTCGCACTGCCTAGTAGGAACCCCTACACCCCTGGTAGGTCGCCATGACCGCTCTCGCTGTCCAGCCCACCGCCAGCCAGGCGCGACCCGCCGCAGCCACTCCGACGGCCACGACGACCGACACCGCCGCCGTCCCGACAGCCGGGCCGCGCGACGTAGCCGTCATCCCGACCGCGAGCGGGCGGCATGGGTCGCGGTGGGGGAGTGGGGAGCTGTGGACCCGATTGGCGACGGTCGTCGCTGTCGTGACCGTCGCGTTGATCGCTGGCGCGGTGTCCTACATGCACATGGCTGGCGTTGCCCGGGAGCATGGTGAGGATCGGGTGACGGCGGCGATTGTGCCGATCTCGGTCGATGGGCTGATCGTCGCGGCGAGTCTGACCCTGCTCGCCGACAGCCGCGCCGGCCGCCGCCGCTCGCCACTGCCCTACGCGCTGCTCGCCCTGGCTTCGGCCGCGAGCGTCGCGGCGAACGTGATGCACGCCCAGCCAGACATTGCCGCCCGGGTGATTGCCGCGTGGCCGTCGGCCGCGTTGATCGGTTCCTATGAAATGCTCGTGAG
Source organism: Pseudofrankia saprophytica (assembly GCF_000235425.2). Taxonomy (NCBI): domain Bacteria; kingdom Bacillati; phylum Actinomycetota; class Actinomycetes; order Frankiales; family Frankiaceae; genus Pseudofrankia; species Pseudofrankia saprophytica. Next base: position 8,000,236 of record NZ_KI912266.1, on the reverse strand, counting down.
CCAGATCCGCGGAGCCCGTCGTCGGCCGGCAGGCACTGCCGACTCCGGTCGGCCCGGCCCGGATGGCGCCCCGCGCTCCACGCTCACCCGCGTGCACCCAGCTGGCCCCAGCGGGCACGACAGCCCCGGCGGTGCCGAGGGGCGTGGTGTAGACGACCGAGTCTGTTTCGTCGGTTGTCAGTGTCCGGAGCCGAACGCCGTGGCCGCCGATGGTGCTGGCCGCTCGACCGCCTCCGATCCGTCGCGCCCAGAACCGGCGTCACGAGCCGAGACCAGCACGGCGCAGCGGCTGGGCGAGCGCGACGTGGTCTGGCCAGACGGCGCCATCGAGTGCGTCGCGGCGCCGGAGCGGATCCCGCCGGCTGTGCTTACCCGGGCTCTGCGCACGGCTCGGCGTGGCAGCAAACGCGCCCGCCTGGCCGCCGTCCTCCTGTACGACGTCGGCCCCGACGACCCGCGCAGCGACTATGCCCTCGCCCGCGACCTCGCGCCCGTCGTCAACCTCCATGCGGGTACCGCCCGCCGCTACCTGTCCGAATGGCGCCGCCAGGCCACCGCCCGACCTGCGGCTGCCTGAGACAACACCGCCGGCAGCGCCGCGGGCAACGCGCAGGACGACGCGGCGACGACCGGCGCCGGGCTGGTGGTAGCGCGCGCCGGCTGACGCGCTGCCCTGGGCCGGCCGCTCGCCGCTTCCCCGTGGCGCGACAGGACCCGCAGCCTGCGGTGTCGCCCGCGATGTCCTGCGCGATGCGCGCGCTGAGGCCAGTACGTCGCGGTGTCGTTCGCGGTGTCTCTTGCGGTGTCGTCCGCGGTGACAGCGGGCGGCAGCGTCGGGGTTTTCGGGTATCCGTGCTGCCCGGGTCTGGGCCGCGCGGGTGCCGCCCTGGCGAGCGGGAGGCGACATGGCGCGGCCCGAACCCGGCCCGGTCCGCCGCACCAGGCCACAGCAGACACCAGACGTCGACGGCCGGCCGGCGTGGCTGGCCAGGGTCCGACCCGGCGAGGTGGGCCGCCGGTGATCGCGACGGCGAAGGTGTTGCGGGTTCACGCGCGGGATAGCGGGCAGGTCGCGAGGGCGGCGCGGGCGGTCGTGAACTATGTCCAGGGTGGGCAGCCGCAGGCGGTCGACCCGTTGGCGCGGTACTACGGGCGGGGCCAGGCGCAGGGGCGGGCGCGTGGGTCGGCGGCCGGGCTGGTCGGGCTGCGGGGTGAGGTGTCCGGGTTGGCGTTGGAGCGGCTGTTGCGGGGCGAGCACGCGGTCACCGGCCGGCCGTTGCTCGCCGCGACCGGTTCCGCGGGCCGGGTGATGCGCATCCCGCCGGCGGACGGCAAGGCTCCGACGACCGATCCCCGGCCCGATGATCTGTTGACGTTGGCGCAGGCAGCAACGTTGGCCGGGGTCGGTGCCACCTACCTACGCCGCCTGGTCAGCCGTGCCGGCCCGGTGCCTACGGCGCCCCCGCTACCGACGATGGAGACCTCCGCCCCGGCCGGCATGCCCGCCGACGGCAGCGTCAGCCAGGCGGCGCCGCCCGCTGGCCAGCGGACGGTCCAGCAGCCGGCGGAGCAACTGGCCGGGGTGCGAGGGCCCGGCGGGCGGTGGCTGGTCCGGCGGGGGGAGTTGGAGCGGTGGTGCGCGGCGCGGACGCCGCCGGCGACCGTGATCGGTTACGACGTGGTGTGTGCGGCGCCGAAGTCGGTGAGTCTGCTGTGGGCGTTCGGCGACGACGCGCTGCGCGCCGATGTCGCCGACGCGTTGGACGCGGCGGTGGACGCGGCGATCGGCTATCTGGAGCGCCACGGCGCGTTCGGGGTCGTACAGGGCGAGAGCCGGCACGCGTTGGGCCTGGCGGTGGCGTCCTACCTGCACGACGTCTCGCGCAGTGTCGAGGCGCACCTGCACATCCATAACATTGTGATCAACGCGGTAGTCGTCCCCACGGAGACCGACGACCCGCAGCAAGCGGGGAGGGCGGGTTGGGAGTGGCGGGCGCTCGACGGGGAGCTGTTCCTCGCCGAGGTCAAGACCGCCGGGCACGTCGGCGCGGCGGTGCTGCGCCACGAGCTGTCCGCGCGCCGTGGGGTCGTGTGGGAGCCGGCGCGTAACGGGGTCGCCGAGATCGCGTCGTTTCCGGCCGGGCTGTTGGCGGCGTTCTCGACGCGGCATGGCGAGGTCGTTGAGGAGTTCGCTCAGCTCGTCGCGGCCGGTTTCGAGCCGTCCGCCGCGACCGAGGCCGCGGCGCAGCGTGGTTCCCGTGCGGCCAAGCGGGTGCTCGCCGACGCCAGGGTGCAGGCGTTGCAGATCGAACGCCTGGCTGCTGCGGGTTTCACGGTCGAGCAGATCCGCGGCCTCGCCCCGGCGCGGCCCGAGCCGGGCCACACGGCCGTCCTGGACGAGGAGACGGTCGCCGGGCTGTTCACTCGGCTGGCAGGGCCGTTCGGGCTGACCGAGCACGCCACGACCTTCACCCGCCGCGACGTCGTCCAGCACGTCGCCACGTTCGCGGGAGACCGGCTCGCCGCGGACGGCATCGAGCAGCTCGCCGACCGGTTCCTCGCCGACCAGCGGGTCGTCGTCCTACACGACACCGGGCGCACCCGGCGCCGGCATCAACCCGAGACCCTCTACACCGTCGAAAGCCTGCTCGCCGCCGAGGACACCGTGTTCGCCCTTATCCGCCAGGGCCAGGTCGCCGCCGGCGCCCCACCCCGCCTGCTCACCGACCCGGCACGGCTCGACACCCAGCTGGCCGCTCTCGCCCGCCCAGCCACCACGGCAAGCGCCATTGAGGCGCGGCCGGCGCTGTCTGACGAGCAGATCAAACTGGTCCTCCGGCTGCTGGCCAGCGGCGACCTGGTCCGCCCCGTTGTCGGCGCGGCCGGGACGGGCAAGACCGAGGCCATGCGCGCCCTGACCGACCTCGTCACCGCCGCAGGGCGCCAGGTGTTCGCCACCGCGCACGGCGGTCGCCAGGCCGAGGAGCTCGCCGAACGGATCGGGATCCCCGCTCGGGTTGTCACCAGTTGGCTGACGCTGCTGGACAACGTCGACGACCCGGCCGATGTGTGGCCGCCGGGCTCGGTGCTGATCGTGGACGAGGCGACCCAGGTTTCCACCCGCCACGCCGAACGCCTTCTGCGTCACGCCACCCGCACCGGCACCGTGGTGATCCTGCTCGGCGATCCCGCCCAGCTTGGCTCCGTCGACGCCGGCGGCTGGTTCACCCACCTGGCCACCCACACCCTCGACCTCCCGACCCTCACGGCCGTGCACCGCCAGGCCGGCGCCGAGATGGCACCGATCCGCGCCGCGCTCGCCGCCCTGCGCGTCGAGGCCGCGCCGGCGACCCGCGCCGCCCTGACCCGGCTCGCCGACGCCGGCCACGTCGCCCTCGCGGACACCGCCGACGCGCTGCTCGAGCGCGCCGTGGCCGACTGGTACACCGAACGCTGCCACACCCTCGCCGCCGCGGCTGGCGACACACCCGCGAGCGGCGCGCCAGATCGCGCCGAACCCGACGGCGCGAACGGCGCGGACACGCGCCGCGCAGGCGGCGCGAACCAGATGAGCGCGCCGGAGCGGGCGCCGGCCCACGCCGCGCCGGCGCAGCCGGTGATGGTGCGCTTGATGGCTGAGCGGCAACGCGACGTCGACACCCTCAACACCAACGCCCGTGCCCTACTCGCCGCAGACGGAACCCTGACCGGCCCGGTCATGACCGCCGCAGGACGGCAGTTCCAGGCCGGCGACGAGGTCATCACCCTCACCCAGGCCGGCCACACCCTCATCCCCACCGGCCGGCCAGCATCGGCCTACATCCGCACCGGCACCGTCGGCATCATCACCGCCGTCCACCTCGCCGACACCACCCACGAGCAGACACTCGACGTGTACTTCCCGAGCAAAGGCACCGTGCGCGTCCCCTGGGAGTACCTCACGCACCGGTTCGACGACGGCCGCGACGGCGGCCTCGGCCACGCCTACGCCATCACCGCCGCCAAGGCCCAAGGCGCCACCCTGGACACCGCCCGCGCCATCGTCCCCGACGACACCACCCGCCCCGCGCTCTACGTCATGCTCTCGCGCGCCCGCACCGACCTACACGCCTACGTCCTACGCCGCGACCAACTGAGCGACCGCGACGACGACGAGAACTGGCTACCCCAGATCGCCGATGCCGAGGCCGACGGGCCGCTCGACCGACTCGCCGACCAGCTCGCCCGCACCCGGACCGAACGCCTCGCCACCGACCACGACCCCGACGCCGCCGCCATCCACCAACTCCGCCTACGCCACAGCCTCGCCGAACTCGCCGCCCTGCGCCTGGCTACCGGACCGGCACACCAGCCCATCGGCGCGAAGAGGGACCGCGTCGGCGCCGCCGCGCCGAATCGCGAGCCAGACGCGCCACGCCACGCGCCGTCGGCGGCCGCCGACGCGCCGGACACTCCGCCGTCCGCGCCGGACGAGGCACCGTTCGCGCCGACCCGCGCCGGTCTCCCACACCAGGTAGCGCTCCGGCGCGCCGAACTCGCCGCCGAAGCCACGCTCCGCGCCGCCGCGCTCGCAGCCCCACCGGCCGCGCTGCTGGCTCGGATCGGCCCACGGCCCACGACCGGTTCCCAGCAGGCCGGCTGGGAGGACGCGGTCGCCGCGCTGGCGATCTATCAAGCCCGCCACCAACCGGCCGCCCCCGCCCACGACCCAGGCCCGCCACCTGGCGCCAGCCCTGACGACCGGCGCCGCGACCCGTGGCTACGCCACCACGACCAGGCCATACACCTCGCCACCACCTGGGCCAGCACCCTCCCGGAACCAGCCCGGGCCCGATTCCACAGCCCGCGCGAAAGCGTGCCACGCGATCAGGCGATCGCCGGCCTGCACGCCCTGCTCGACCACGGCCACCCCGCCGACCAGATCCACACCGCGCTCACCCGCCAGCCCGTCACCGACGCACAGGCGGCCGCCGCGGTCCTGGCACACCGCGTCGCCGACCTGTGCACGCAGGCCGGACTCGACCCGTTGCTCTACGACCTCCCCGTGCCACGCACTGCCCAGGACGAGTGGAACCAGGCCACGCGCCTCCTGGAGACGGCCGAGATCGGGCACCTCGCCACCCGACCCACCGGCGGCTTGGCCTCCGAACGCCGCACCCTCGACGAACAACTCAGCACGGCGAACGACGCCGACGCGGTGGAGCTGCCGCCGCCAGACCGGGCCCTGGCACAGACCCGGCTGGCCCGGCTCGACGCCGCGCTCGACCGCCAGACCAGCCACGCCCTCCTACGCGCCCAAGCCGAACCGCCTGGTTACCTCGTCGCGCTGCTCGGCCCCCGCCCCACCGGCCAGCACACGACCGCGTGGGACGACGCCGCCCAGCGCGTCGAGGACTACCGCCACCGCCACCTCGGCCTGCCCCACGGCACCCCCGCCATCCCAGGAGACGCCAACCCCGCCCACGCAGCGCTCGGAAACTGCCCACCCGACCCACGCGCCGCCGCGGCCTACGACCAGGCCTGCCAACTCGGACCCGACCTCCACCCGCAACTACCGCTGTAATCCGCTGATGGGCCCGGCGTGCGGGCGACCCTGGTTCGACCGAGGCGCGATATCGGCCATCTGGACAGGCACGGAGCCAGTCGTCCGGCTCGTACACGTCCCGATCCGCGACTCCAGCAGAGCGCAACGCCCGGATGGTTCTCGCCGCCCCAGCAACCGGCGGCCGAGTGCACCTCGCGTGCCAGGCCCTTCCCGCAGCACCAGAATCCCGTTCGACGGCCACTCGTCCAATGGCGGAAACGAAGATCATGAAATGGTGCCGTAGTGCTGTAGATCTTGTATTGAAAGCATCTACCGGCAGCCTCGAACCAGACCGCCCAAGACTCGCCCACACCGCCCAGCGTCGCCCCAGTGCCGGTGGCGAGCGCGACCCGAGGTCAGGGCAACTGCACCCCCCCCCCGGGGTCACCGCGACGCTCCGGCACCTATGAGGGTGGCGGCTGCGCCGCCACCCCCAAGGAATCTGCGACCCATCGCGTGCCATAAAGTACTCGGTTGTGGGCGTGAGACGCCTTCGAACGTGGCGCCACCAAAGGGCGCAGAACCATATTAACCGTCCCGACACCCATTCCGTTTGACACTGTGCCCAATGCGTAATGCGGGCTACGTCCGCTCCGGGAATCTCCGACCGTCAACTCTGGCCAAATTCTTTCAACTGCAAGTGCGAGACGTGCGCTTCGTCGGCATGTTTGCACATATGACGATTTCGGGCATTACGGTGTTCCACTCATTGCCGATCTCGGCCGCCGTCAGCCCGTGCAGGACAGCGGCACCATCACCGCCCGCACCGCCACACGCCGCCGGCCGCGCAGATCACCGCGCAGCTGCTCGACGTGGCTGGTGGGGCGGTTGGCGAACACGATGGGCGGGCGCATACTGACCACGACCTCGCCGGTGGAGGACGAGTGGGTGCAACCTCGATCCAACCACCGGCGGGCCGGTGTCAACACGACCTCTCGCCTGGTGATCTCACCCGGGTTGCGCGCAGAACCCTGGATACGCGCTTAGAACGGTGCCCGAGTGGACAACCGGATCGTCGGCTGCGACAGCGCCATCGAAAATCACTCTGATAACAGTCGCCAGAACAATCGCCAATAGGCGGATATGTGTTGCCCTGGCTCGCCGACGGACCTTCGCGGGCACTGGTTTATGGGACGGGTGCGTGCGGTTCCGACGAAATATTGAGTTCTACTCCTGGAGGCGAGTCCATCGCGAGTACCCAACATCAGTTATATTGCTGGTTTCAAACAGGTCTGTCACGTCCGCTCTGTTTCACGGCGCCCATACCGGGAACCTGTCGAGCAGCTAGTGTCAAGGGAGGGGACCATGCCCGATTCGTCGATTATCGAGCAGGAGATGGAAAATGCACTGAAAGACGACAAGGTGCAGTCCAGTGGGCGTCTTGGCCCAATTATAGAACGTAGATTCCGAGACATCTGCGAGGCGGACGCGGAAATATTGTGGGATGATGTCGACGAAGAAGTGCGAGAGGTGGAGTATGCACGGGAAAGAAAAGGCAAAATAGATCATCAGCGAAAACTTCGGCGGACATTTGCCGCATTGGCCTTAGCTATGGGTCCGGTGATGGCCGCGGCCGGGATTCTGTACCTATTTCTCAGCTCGACGGGCCGGTCGCAGGCGGTGTATATCGCAGTAATTCAGATCGGCAACGGTCTTCTTCTTAGTCTCGCCGGACTGTATTTCCTGATAAGGTACAGGCCGGACACCCGGTGGAAGCGAGCTCGGTTGGCGCAGGACAGGTATAGTTCGGCCCAGGAGGCGCTGCGAGATGCACTTCGCCAGGAGGTACTTGTTCCCCGGTTGAGGCATCTGGTCAACAAGGCCACGCCATCGTTTTCAAAAATCTTCAGTTTCGACGACGCCTCGGGGTTGAGCGAGATCTTCAACCCGCGGTTCGAAGTTTCCACCGAGGCGCTGGACCGCGTGAATAGAGTTGTGTCATCAATCGACGGAGGAAGTATCGGGGTCGCGGGGCCACGAGGCGTCGGGAAGACCACGTTACTCCACGCTGCGACCAGCAATGCGGAGGGATCGCGATCTAGACCGATCCGTGTTGAGGTATCCGCCCCGGTTAGCTATGACGCGATGCAATTTATTCAACATATTTATATCCGCCTTTGCATGGCCGTCCTAGGCCAGGATCATGATTTCGGTAGAGTGACGGCCTGTGAACAAAGCCCACCCTCGCTTCGCAGATTCTGGCTCGGGCTCTGTACCGTCTTTATAGCTATTGCCGCAGGCATTGCGCACGTCGTCACAGGGAATATGTCTATTGGACTCGGAACCTTCTACCTGGCGTTTGGATTCTGCGGATCCGTCGCGCTGGTCATCTGGAAAACGGGCAGGGCAACAATATTCCGCGCCGCCGGCCCAGGTACTTCCAATCGCACTTTACCCATAAAAGAGCAGGCTGAGGAGAAGCTGAAGCATCTACGCTTCCAGCAAGCGCAGACTTCAGACACCTCACTGTCACTCAAAATCCCCATCATCGAGGGAAAGAGCACCAGCGGGGAGACCTGGACTCGCCATGACTCTACCCACCCGGAGACGGTGCGATCTTTCAGGGACTTCATTCAAAGAGTGGCCAAAGAATGCGGGCGGGTCTTCATTGTCATCGACGAGATGGACAAGATGGAAGACGGCGTGCACGCCAGCCAGTTCCTTAACGATATCAAGGGAATCTTTGGTATCGAAGGGTGCTATTTCCTGCTTTCCGTGAGCACCGACGCGCTGCTTTCCTTCAAGCGCCGCGGCATGCCCGCTCGGGATGCCATAGATAGCTCGTTTGACGATGTTATACAGCTACCCTACCTGAACTTCAGGGAGACCAGAGGCGTCATCGAGCGGAGGACTCTGGGAATACCTGTCCCGTTCATCGCACTCGCGCACGCGATGTCAGGAGGATTGGCACGCGACGCGATCAGAATGATGCGAAAAATGCCGACTATCTGGCCGGATGGCGGCAGCGAGCTCGCCGAAGTCGCGCGCTACATCGTTGCCCTTGATGTCCGCGAAAAGATAGACGCCTATCGCTATCTGCCGGTTGCGAACCCAGGCGATGGGGGCGTGAACTGGTTGGCGGAGATAGTCGACAGTATCGCGCTCGGGTCTTCGGGAGAACTCGTGGCGGCCGCCTCGGAACTGGCGGTTCTTGCGCAAGGTAAACCTGGTAGAGAGCGTGTGGCCGAGGCTAGTACGCTCGCGTGCTACCTCTATTTCGCCGCGACGATTGTCGACTACTTCAGTGCTGACAATCTGGGCGCGCTAGACAGCCAGGAAAGATCGGTAGTGGACACCCTCGGCATCTGCCGCCAAGAGCTGGCGGTGGCGCCGGCGCTTTCCTGGAACAGGATTAACGAGCTTCGTCGATCATTGGGGTACTCGTATTCACCGATTGATTCGTTCGCCAACGTGGAGCGGCTGCTCCGGCAACATTCTCCTCTTCGGGTCAGGGCGGGAAGATTAGGTATAGGCAGATTCGCGGATCTATGTACCGGGCGAATTTCCTGGCCACAACCCAGACCGTTCCGAGGTCAACTACCGGGCTGAGTCCGGTGGAGCTCGCGGTTCGCGAGTTCGCCAGCGCTCGGCCGAGGTCATCCTGGGCGGGTCGTATTTCGCCTGTTGGGTGCAACTGGACGGTCGGGGGGCGCCGAGCTGGGCGACCAGCGCGGCAGAGATCATGACGGCGTGGTGTCGACGGTCGTGTTCCTACTGTGGTCTCTTCAGGTTGCTCTGGCTGCATCTTCCGGTCACTTGGTGAGTCGCTCGCCGGCAACTCCAGCGTCTTCTCAGTGGCTTTCGGCCGGAACGGGCTGCTCGCCAGCGGCAGCATGGACCGCACAGTGCGGCTGTGGGACGTCAGCGACCCGCCCGTGCCCCCGCCCACTCGGCGCGCCGCTCACCATCAACTCCGAGGTCTCGTCGGTCACATTCGGCCCAAACGGGTTGCTTGCCAGCCTTGGCTTCGACGGCACGGTGGAACTATGGGACGTCAGCGCGCTCCAAAGCCTCCGAAACAACCCCATCCAAGTTGCCTGCCAACGAGCCCGCCGCAGCCTGACTGAGGAGGAACGGAATCGATACCTACCCGACGAGCCGTACCGGGAGATCTGCCCGAACAGCGCCCCATAGACAGAGACGCCATTCGATCTTGTCGGTAAACGGTCGTCCGCCGACACCCGCCGACGACCACCCGTAGCGCCCTCGGGAGGCGTCAACAACCCGCGTCGAAAATCGATGTCGACAGACGTCCCAACCGGCCGGGGGCCTGCATCGTCGACGATGGGGTGCGTGCGGGTGACAATCAGGGTGCGACCGGGGGCCGGCAGGACCGCCGTCGGCGGTGAGCTGGCCGGCCCGGACGGCGAGCCGAGCCTGGTGGTGCGCGTCTCAGCGCGCGCCGTCGACGGGAAGGCGACCGAGGCGGCGCTACGGGCGCTCGCCGACGCGCTCGGCCTGCGCCGTGCCGACGTGTGTCTCGTACGCGGCGCCACGAGCCGCACGAAGCTCGTGGAGATCGTCGCGTCGCCGGCCGACGAACCCGCGCTGCGCGACCGCCTGACCGCCCTGCGCCAGCGCCGTTGACCAGCGCGAACCGTCAGCTGGTCGCTCGAACAGGGCGGTGCACGCAGGCGAGGGGCCAAGCGCCCACCGCGGGCCGCCCCGCAGCAGGCTTATGCGCCTACCCCCAGCCCTGGCCAACAACGACGCCGATCGGCGCGCGTGCGCTGGCCAACTACCGTGACCTGCCTGCTTGGCGTGGGCATCCTCATCCGGTTCCTATACAGGCGCGGGTCGGCAGGGCCAGGGCGCTGGCGAGCCCCCGCGCCGGGCCAGGACGCGCGATGGCCCCGACCAGGTCGTGGTCGGGGCCATCGAGGGCACACGTCGTGGATCTTAAGCTACTGGCCGGTGGCGTCGAGCCAGGCCTCCTCTCGCTGCCAGGCCGCGTCGAGCTCTTCGGCGTAGGCCGCGACACCGGCCTGGTCTGGAGCCGGACGACGACCTTCACCCCGACGCGGAGGTCGATCGTCGACGCGACGGATGTTCACGCTCCGTGAGACCCGGCCGGGCCGGGCTGGCGCACGCCGCGCCGGGCCTGACGCGCGGTAACCGTCCAGGGATCCCGGACAGCAGACAGCGGAGGGAATCCGAGAGTTGATCTTTGAGATTGGCTCGATGCTCGGGATCTTTGTGGTGATAGTGCGATGTGCGGATGAGTCGGTCGCTCGCGGCCTGGTCTCTGGTGGCCGGTTCGGCCTTGCTTGGGTCGGGGGCGGCGGCGCTGGCGGACGTGTTGCCGGGGGTCGTGGCGTCGCTGGCTGTCGCGGTGGTCGGAGCGGTGGGGGCGGTCCTGTCGAGCAGGGGCAGCCAGGCGTTGGACGCGGCAGCTGGCCGGCGGCTCCTCGAGAACGTCTGGGTGGATCGGCGAGGCCGAGTTCCCCGGGTTCGCGACGTGGCCGAGCCGCTGTTCGTCGGGGTACATCGCGCCGCGCGGGTGTCGTCCTCATCGGGCTACGTGCCGACGTTCGTACGGCGCGATCGCAGCGACGCGTTGGAGGCGGCGGTCCGTCGCGGTGGTTTCGTCCTGGTGGTGGGGGACTCGACCGCTGGGAAGACGCGAGCCGCGTTCGAAGCGACGCGCCGCTGTCTCCCCGATCATGCGTTTGTCTTCCCTGACCACCAGCCTGGATCCATTCGCAGTGCGGTGGCGGCCGCGCGTGACGAGCGGCGATGTGTCCTGTGGCTGGACGATCTAGAACGCTACCTAGGCTCGGGAGGTCTGTCCGTCCACCACCTGCATGAACTTCTCGGCCAACCCGGGCCCCGGTCCGATCAGACAGGTCAGATCGCTGCGGATCGGGTGGTGTTGGCCACGATGCGGGCTCAGGAGCACGCCCGGTTTCGCGGGCGGGCGGAGTCCTCGATGAACCGGGGCGGCAATGAGGAAGCGGTCGCCGGCCGGGAGGTTCTTGGTCTTGTGACCGAGATTCGGCTGGCCCGGGCGTGGACGTCCACGGAGCTCGCTCGCGCCGCACAGATCAGGGATGACCCGGAGATCGCCTCGGCGCTGGCGCACGCCGACCGGTATGGAGTGGCGGAGTATCTGGCAGCAGGTCCGGACCTGCTCGCTCGATGGCTGAACGGATGGGCCCCAGGGACGCACCCGCGTGGTGCCGCGCTCGTCGCGGCGGCCGTGGACGCCAGACGGGCCGGATGCAGCGCCGGGGTACCGCTGGCGGTACTGCAGGAGCTCCACGAGGACTACCTGGCGGAACATGGCGGTGCACGCCTGCGTCCCGAGCCTTGGGAGCAGGCCGTCGCGTGGGCCCTGGAGACGATCCTTGCCACCGCGAGCCTGCTCGCCAGCGACGGCACCGACCGCTACAGCGCGTTCGACTATCTCTTGGATGCGGTGGACCTCGACCAGCAGGCGGGTCCGGTCCCCGAGACCACGTGGACGAGGCTGCTGCGCTGGGCCGGTCCCGACGACGCGGCGGGCATCGGAAGGGCCGCCTGGGGGCGGGGACGCGTAGGCTTCGCAGCCCTCGCGTTTCGCCAGGCCGTCGATGGCGGTCACCTGCCTGCGGCCGCCGGCCTCGCTCGCTGCCTCGGCTACTCATTCCAGGAAGATCAGGCCATCGACGTGTTGCGCACCGCTGTCGAGGAGGCACGGCGCAGCCCATCTCGGCTCGACCGCGCCGAACTCCATAACCTTCGCTATGAGCTCGCGTGGTGGACCGGGAACGCCGGCCACGTTGACGAGGCGCTTCGGCTTGCCGAAGAGCAAGCAGTCGAAGCGACCGCGCTCTTCGGTCCGGCCCACCGCATCAGTCTGGACAGCCAGCTAAACCTGGCCCGCTGGGCCGGAGAGTCCGGCGACCCACAGCGCGCATTGCAGATCGCCCGCGACGCGAACGCCGGCTACCAGCGAGAATTCGGCGACGACGACTTCATGTCCGCATCCAGCCGTTTCGAGATCGCGATCTGGACTGACGCAGCGGGCGACCAGGCTGGCGCAATACAGCTTCTCCGCGAGCTTGAGGCGGAATCCGCCGACAGGTGGGGCGACCAGGACAGACTCACCATCGATGTCCGCGGCAATCTCGCCGCCCTCTACGGTAGATGTCAAGTCAAATGAGACAGTGGATCTTCGGTTGGTTGGCTTGGAACTGGCTTGTTGATCCAGACGGTGTCGGGTAGCCGCGGCGGCCTGGGTCGGCGGGCGAACCGCTCGGGGTGCGCCGCGTGGGCGGCGTCGAGGGTGGCCTGCCGGTGGGTCCGAACCTGGTCGGCGGTCCCGAAGTGGACCGAGGCTGGGGTGTGGAACCCGATCCCGGAGTGGCGATGGTCATGGTTGTAGGCGGTAAAGAACCCGTCACAGAATGACCGCGCGTCGGCGAGCGAGCCGAACCTGTCGGGAAAGTCGTAGCTGTATTTGAGAGTTTTGAACTGGGCCTCCGAGTAGGGGTTGTCGTTCGAGGTCCGTGGCCGGGAATGCGACCGGGCGACGCCCAGGTCGACGAGGAGCTCGGATACGGGTTTCGAGACCATCGCGCCGCCGCGGTCGGCGTGGATCGCCACGGGCGGGATACCGTTGCGCGCGATCGCGTCGGCAAGGAAGTCCTTCGCGACGACGGCGTCCTCGGCGGCCGCGACGAGCCAACCGGTCACATACCGGGAGTAGATATCGAGGATGACGTAGAGCTTGTACCAGGTTCCTTTCACCGGTCCTTTCAGCGCGGTGATGTCCCAGGTCCACACCTCGCCTGGTCCGGTTGCGGCCAGCTCGGGACGGACCCGCGGCGGATGCGACGCCTGGGCGCGGCGTTCCCTGCTCTGGCCTGCAGAGCGGGCGATCCGGTACATCGTCGACAGCGAGCACCAGTACCGGCCCGCGTCCAGCTCCCGGGCCCAGACCTGCGGGATCGCAAGATCCGCGTACGCCGAGCTGTTCAGCACGCCCAGCACCTGCGCACGTTCGGCGTCGCGCAGCGCCGCCGGCGGCGCGGTCCGCGGAAGCCACGGTCCGTGCCGAGGCCCGCCCGGCGCGGCGTGCCGATAATGCGTCGCCCGCGATCGGCCCGCCAAGGCACACGCCCGCTTCACCGGAACCCCCGCCAACCGAAGCTCGTCAAAGGCCTCGCCGAGCAGACGGTCTACGGCCTCTCGTTGTCCGCGCTCTCGGAGATCTGTTCCAAGCTTGAGATTTAACCTTTCTTCTTGCCTCCCGGCTTCGCGGGTATGTCTGTTTTGCGCATTTCTGAGCCGAGACGGTGGCGTCGGGCTGGGGTGTTTCTGCCTCCGGGTGGACGTCCTGGGCCGGGGTGGCTGGTTTTCGGTAGACGCGTCGGGGTGCCCAGCCGGTCGCGCAGATGTCGAAATGCGCGGCGGACCCGGTAGGGGGTGAGCGGCTTGCCTGGGCGGGGCCGTCGTTCCCAGGGGCGACGCAGGTCGTTGGCCAGGTCACGGGCGAGGCGGAGTTGGGTGTAGGCGGCGATGAGCAGCCAGGTCCAGCGGACGGCCTGCTCAGGATGGCGTAGCCGTGCCGCGGTCCATCCGAGCTGGGACTTCATCATCTTGAAGGTGTGTTCCATGTCGAAGCGGCGCAGGTAGGCCCGCCAGCACACGTCCAGGTCGGGTGCATGGGGGCCGGAGTGCCACAGCCACATGGTGCGGTGCGGGCTGCGGCCGTCGGGCAGACGTTCCACCCGCACTTCCAGGACGGTGCCCTCGATGATGGGTAGCCGGGTGAACAGCTCGTCTCCCAGGCGGGCGAAGTAGCCCGAGCGTGCCACCCTCTGGTGCATGCGCTGCCAGGCCCGGACCTCGACCCGGCCGTAGTTGGTCGTGTCGGGCACGATCAGCATCTGGTCGGGGCGGCGCAGGTTCATCGGCGCGGCGAGGGCGAACCGCTGGCCGTGGATGCCGTTGCGGCCGGGGCCGGGTTTGCGGGGGCCGGGCCGACCGTCGTAGAAGACACGGTCGCCGGCGATCCTTACGAGGGTCTGGACCGGAAGGTCTCCCAGGGCGTGGGTCAGTGCGGCGGCTGCGTATCCCTGGTCCAGCACGAACATCGGTGCGGGCTGTGGTGTCGGGGGCTGGGTGCCCAGCCGTCGGGTGAGGTCGCGGATCTGCTCGGCGGTGGCGGTCACCGGGCAGGCTCCCTGCGGCAGGCGGCGGGCGTCGACCGGCAGCGTCCACGAGGAGCGGCCCCATTCCAGGGCGGTCACCCACTGGAACTCCCAGCCCGGTACGACCTTGCGGTCGCCGTCGCAGCGGCACGGCGCGTAGTGCAGGCCCCGGTCGGGTGAGCACTCGGCGTTCGGCCTGGGGAAGGTCGTCACGTCCACACCGAAGATCGGTGGGCTGTCGGGTGGGAGCTGGTCGGCCAGCAGATCCCGCAGCCGTTCCTCGTCGATGGCGCCTTGCGCCAACGCGTCATACAGGGCTCCGTGGCCGCGGCGGAATACCGAAGCAAGTGACAACTCGACCAGGGAGGTCACCGGAGCTTCAGTGCAGATCACCGCGTCCGTCAGCTCGAAGAGCGTGTCGGCCCGAGCGTCCAGGCAGTCGTAGAACCCATCACGGAAACGGGTCAATGCGAAAAACAATTCAACATTGGCGTTCTCGCGCAGCAAACTCACCTCTACGACCTTCACGCGACTCGGATTGGTCTCAGTAAAGAGACACGATCACGTGAAGGGTGCCAGCTGTCCAGTAGATCGCCAACCCAACCCGAACTCGATCATGAGATGGTTAAATCTCAAGCCAAGAGCGCGTGTGCTTTTCCCATGATATCCAGCGCGGTCTCGGTCGTCGCGAGCCGGGACTTCAACCGCTCGTTCTCCCGACGGAGCTTCTCCAACTCGACCTGCTCCGCCGACTTCGCCGATTTCTTCTCCGAACCGCGCGCCACCTCGGGTCTCGCACTCAATACGCCCGCGTCACGCGCCCGCGCCCACTCGATCACATGCGACGAGAACAACCCCTCCCGACGCAGCACCGCGCCTTTCTCGCCATGCGGCGCGTTCTCATACTCCGCAAGAATCCGCAGCTTGTACGCCGCACTGAACACCCGCCGCGACGGACGCGGCGCCGGATCACGCCGCGACGACCCACCCGGCCCTTCGGGGGACTCTGACTCCACGAGCACAAGGATCTCCGATCACGCCCCCTGCAGCCAACTCGCCTCCAGCAGGTGTCTCACCCGAGACTGACACAGAGGGCTATGCAGCACAGGGCGACGCCGGAACCGCCCTGGTACTCACCGAGAAGGTCGCCGCAGATACGTCCACGGCCTTCGGTGAGCGTGATCCCCAGACGCTTCGAGCCCGCCTCGACGTCGCCCGGCGGACAGGCGGCACCGGCCAGCCAACTGCAGCGCTCCGAATCGCTCAAGAGGTCGAGTCCATCGCACATGCCGACCTGGGCGAGACACACTTCGTCGCACTCCGCAGCCGCTTCGAGGTCGCCATATGGACCGCCGAATGCGGCGAGCCCACCCGCGCCATGGAGATGTGGCAGATGCTCATCACCGACGCCGCTCGCCTCCTCGGACCTTCCCACGGCCTTACCAGAGACAGCGAAGCAAACCTGGCCGAACTCCGCGAGCAGTCAGATGACGGCGCACCAACCACATAGTCCAGAACGGCTGGCCCGATGGCGCATGACGTTCAGTTACCAGAACCCCGCCCTCGTTCGGGGACAGACCGGAGACGAACTGCACGGCAGTGAACGATCCACCCCGGCACCAGACGACACGAGCGACGGCCGCCCGATCGTATGGTGTTCGAAAACCTCATACGGCGCAGGAGAAAACGGCTTCGGACGGCATCCAACGACACCGAAACAGCTGCAGAGGACTCCCGGTGGAGCTTTCTCATAATCTCCTGGTCGCTGAGCCCATGCGTCCTTCCACGGGCAAGAACCCTGTCAATCCCTAATCGTTCTCGGCCTCGACCGACTTACCCTGAAAACAGCCCGCGAGGGGCTTCAAGCTGCTCCTCGGTTAGGACGACGTCGCGCCACCGGCCATCACCGAGCCAGTAGATAGCGCGGATCGGTCCTGGCTCCCGTGGGATCACCAGCCAGAGGCGATCCACGCCCTTGGGCAGCGTCGGTGCGATCCTCGGCAGCGCCCCCGACTCAATCGAGCCGAGCGAGTCCAGCCAGTCGAAGGTGACCACCACTACCGCGTGTCTTTCGGACAGGCCGGACGCGAGTAGCTTCCTCGGGACGTCGGCCTTCTCGGCGGAGGCCAACAGCTCGTTGCACCTCTGTACCACGAGATCGCCGTGGTCACTGCTGCCCCCGCTCCAACCTGCTGTGAAGTCCTGGACGAGGTAGAAGCCAGCCTTGTTTCCTTCGGCGGGTGGGGTGGATACGCACGACACTACGCGGAGGCGTCGCAGTTCCTGGGGTCGCCGGTCGGATATTCCTCGGCCTTCCAGCGACGTAGTGCCGTTCTCCTCAAGGCGGGCCAACGCTGCCGGCGCCTCTCGCTTGAGGTCTTTGATCCGTGCCTCTGGGCTCACTACGAGGACCCATGTTCGGGTCAGGCGGGAGACGGTTGTGTAGCTGGTTGACGCCGCTGAGAATCCCATTGCCGTCTCGTCCCGTGTGGACACGACCTCGACGGCCGCGCGTCGCCCATCGGCATACGTGATGGTCAGGTCGTGTCGCCCGTTGGGCCGGGGCTGGCGGGACCTGCGGGGCTGCGGGGACTGGTCGTCGTTGCGCACGACCTTGACGCCGAGCGCGGCTTGCAACGTCGCGCAGGCCAACCACTCGTCGGCGTCCTTACTTTTCACGAAGATCATCGTACTGGCCGAACTGAACACCGACGAGGTCCAACGCGGCGCACACCTCGCGATCCACTGCCGCGCAGGCGTCGGCCGCTCCACCCTGCTCGTCGCCGTCATCCTCATCCTGGCCGGCACCCACCCGGAAACAGCCTGGGACCAGATCCAGAACGCCCGCGACCTACCTGTCCTCGACACCCCAGAACAACGAGCTGGTCACCCAGCCAGCACAGCCGCCGCGGACGCGAACCCGCTCCTCCGCAGACGTCCAGAAATGGGAAAGCTGATCGGATCCGAGCCATCCAGGAGACGCGCGGTCATCGGACGCCGCGAGGCCCGCAGGCTGGTGGTCGTTGCCAGGCGTGGAACGGCCGGCGCCTTCGGTAGGTGCCCGAGCCGTCCCCTTGCGCCCGGCTGCTCGGATCATCGATCGCGGTGGCTGCCGTGAGTTTCCGGGCGAGCGGGTCAGCGGGCAACTGATACGTCGGCGGCGCCGACGCCCGCACGCCTCCCGAGCCGGAGATCTGGGTCAGGACGGGAAGCAGGGGCGCGCGGCTGGAGCGGATCGCGCTCTCAAGATCGACGTGGATGAGGAATGGATGAGGTCGCACGACCACGACGCGGGGCGGTGAGTGACCGCTAACTGGCGATCAGCGAATGTGCACGCCAGAGATGGCGCGGGCGATCACCAGGCGCTGGATTTCGCTCGTGCCCTCGAAGATGGTGTAGATCTTGGAGTCGCGGTACATGCGCTCGACGGGGTGGTCGCGGCTGTAGCCGGCGCCGCCGAGGATCTGGACGGCCTTCTCGGTGACCGCTACGGCGACCTCGCCGGCCTTGAGCTTCGACATCGAGCCCTCACCGGCCTCGAACGTCCTGTTCTGCTTGCCCATCCAGGCGGCCCGCCAGATGAGCAGGCGGGCGGCGTCGATCTCCATGCGCATGTCGGCCAGCGCGAACGCGATCGCCTGGTTCTCGATGATGGCCCGGCCGAAGGCCTCCCGGGTCTTGGCGTACTCGAGCGCGTACTCGTAGGCGGCGCGGGCGATGCCGATCGCCTGGGCGCCGACGGTGGGCCTGGTCCGCTCGAACGTCGCCATCGCGGCCTGGCCCTTGGAGCTGGTGCCCTCCCGGGCCTTGGCGAGGCGGGCGTCGAGCTTGTCCTTGCCGCCGAGCAGGCAGCTGCCGGGAATCCGTACCTCGTCGAGGAAGACATCGGCGGTGTGCGAGGCGCGCAGGCCGAGCTTCTTGATCTTCTTGTTGCCCTCGAGGCCGGGGGTGTTCGGCGGGATGACGAAGGTGGCCTGGCCGCGGGACTTCAGCGCCGGGTCGACGGAGGCGACGACGACGTGGATGTTGGCGATGCCGCCGTTGGTGATCCAGGCCTTCTGGCCGTTGATCACCCACTCGTCCTTGGCCTCGTCGTACCGGGCACGGGTGCGCAGCGAGGAGACGTCGGAGCCGGCGCCGGGTTCGGAGACGCAGAACGCGCCGACCTTCGGATCGGCGGCGTCGCCGTAGCACTGGGGAACCCACTCGAGCAGCTGCTCGACGGTTCCGGCCGACGAGATCGCGGCGGCGGCCAGCCCCGTGCCCATCAACGCCATGCCGATGCCGGCGTCGCCCCAGAACAGTTCCTCGCACACCACCGGCAGCGACAGTCCGGTCTCGTCGGCGAACATCGTCGCGATCGACTCGAAACCGTAGAGGCCAATCTTGGCGGCCTCCTGGATGACGGGCCAGGGGGTCTCTTCTCGTTCGTCCCACTCGGACGCGGCCGGGCGCACCACGTCCGCGGCGAAGCCGTGCGCCCAGTCGCGCAGCTCGCGCTGCTCGTCGGAGAGGTCGAGGCTGAAGCCGCTCATCTCGGTCGATCCCCCAGCTGGGTTCGGTCGGTAGAGGTCGATACCGCTCGGTAAGTATACCGACCGGTAACTTCCGGCGGAAGCCGTCTGGGCGGGGTCCGGTAGGTGGTGTCCCGCTGGGCGTTGATCGCCGTTTCGGCCCTTCGGTGGTCGTCGACAGGGACGGATCGTGACCGCGGGAGGGCGCGGACGGCGATCAACGCCTGGTGGGCGCGCGATCGCCGGGTGGTGCGATCGCCGGGTGGCGGGACGCTGAGTGGGGCGATCGCTGAGTGGGGCGATCGCCGAGTGGTTCGGCGCCGAGTGGGTGGAATGACGCGGGCGTGTGAGGATGGCGTCGGGTCTGGCCGGGGACTGGGGGAGGGTCGTGAACCTCTCCGAGGACGAGGCGCGGGCACGGTTCGCCGCCGCCAGAGTCGCTCGGTTGGCCACCATCGCGCCCGACGGCACGCCCCGGCTCGTCCCTGTCACGTTCGCCGTGCTGGCCGGGCTGGCACCGGGCCACGGCTTCGTGGCAGGTGGCCTCGGGACGGTCGTCACCGCCGTCGACCACAAGCCGAAGCGGACCACCCGGCTGCGCCGGCTCGACGACATCGCCCGCGATGAGCGCGTCAGCCTGCTCGCCGACGAGTATGACGACGACTGGAGCCGGTTGTGGTGGGCGCGGGCCGCCGGGACCGCCCGCGTCGTCGAGCCACCCGATCCCGCGCACGCGGTGGCGGCCAGCGCGCTCGCCGAGCGCTACCACCAATATCGCGACCATCCGCCCGCCGGCCCAGCCATCGTGGTCACCGTGACCCGCTGGACCGGCTGGTCATACCAGTAGCCAGCCGCTTGCGGCGGATCTTCGCAGGCTGGTGCTGCCTCAGGCGACGTCTGCCCCGTCGATCGCCAGGCGGATCCCCGTCCACGCGACTCCTCCCTGTCCTTTGGGGGATCCCGGGCGTCCTGTCAGACGTGAGGGTCACGAAACGGTGCTGGTCGTGGCTCTGGTGTCTGACAGGATTCCCCGTGACGTCGGACAGGATGTGCCCGTGCCCGCGCGCGGGCACGGGTCGAACGTCTCGTCAGGCGCCGGTGAGGTGCTCGAGGACGTCCGACACGGGTCGGCGCCTGGTGGGGGCCCACGGGGGAGCGGACGTGTCGGGGTAGCCGACACGCATGATCATCTGAGTGTGGCCGGTGCCGCCGGTCGCGGCGCGGACCAGCGCGCGAGTCGCCTCGATGTCGACGGCCTGGCCGAGCGGGGACGTCGCGAGGCCCTCGGCGGTGGCCGTCAGGAGCACCCGGCCCAGTGCCCGGCCGGCGCGCAGCCGGTCCGCCGGGCCGTCCGCGTCGGTGCCGAGGACCAGCGCGTTGGGGTGCTCGACCCGGGCGGTCCGCATCCGCTCGCCGGCCTCGTCCGCGCTGGCCGGCTCGCCGCCTGCGCCACCCGTACCACCACCCTGTTCGCTGGTGCCGCCGGTGAAGTCGCGCACGGGGAACTCCGTGGGCCGTGGCTGGGCGCTCGACAGCGCTGCCGGGCGCGGGATGCCGTCGGTGGCCTCGGGGTCGTCGCGGACCCAGGAGGCTAGCTCGGCCCGGTAGGCGGGGTCGTTGTGCTCGATCCAGTCGGCCCGGCCCAGCAGCACCGAGAGCTCCAGGCGGGCGTCCTCGCCGGTCAGCGACGCGAGCCAGCAGCCCTCCGCCTCGGCGGCCCGGCGTAGCGTGCGGACCTCGCCCGCGGGCAGGGCGGCCGGGGTGAACGGGCGGCGGTCGGTGTGCCGGCGGGTGATGGCGGCGGCGAGCCGGGTCTCGTCCTCGGTCGGCGGGCGATGACCGATGATCGTCAGTGTGGCCAGCCGCCCGGTGGCGAGGTCGGGGCCGTCGGGGAGCTCGCCGACCTCGACGTCCAGGCCCGCGGCGCGCAGCGACACCCAGCCGTTCAGCAACGCCGCCCCGCAGCTGACCAGCAGCTGGCGATGGTCCGGGTCGATGACGGGCACGGCCCGGGACAGGTCGGCGAACAGTTCCAGCGTCTCGTCGCGGAACCGCCATCTCCAGGGCTGGGTGTTGTGGATCGACGGCGCCAGGCCCGCGGCCTCGACCGCCCCGTACACCTGCTCGACCGAGAGTGTCGTGCCCTGCGTGACCATGGTCGTCTCCTCGTCCGACGACGGCACCCCGCGCCCGGGCCCGTCCTTGCCTCCGAGCCCATCCTTCCCTCCCCCTACCCCACCTCGGCCGGGTCGTCCCCATCAAGGGCCGAAGTCACCGTGATGGTCACTCCGACCGGCCTGGCGACCCAGGCTTGGGGGCCATTACCCAGGACCGTGGGATGCGGATGGGGAAGCGGATGAGGAGAAGGACGTCCGGGCGGCGAAGCCGGGACCTGGAGCGGTCAGCAGGCGGGCGCCGGGGAACCGGAGGTGCCGCTGTAGACGTAGGCGTGCTGGATCCAACCGCCCGAGGTCAACTGGTCCCAGATCTCGCCCGTGTCCGCCGCGCGCGCCTGGCAACGCAGCACGACGAGGTCGCCGCTGAGCAGTCGGCCGATCGGGTCGGCCTGGCCCAGCAGCGCGCCGGTCAGGCCGGAGACCACCTGTCCGACGACCCCCAGCACCGACACCTCCTGCGTGAGCGGGAACGGCCCGGTGTCCGACCGAGGGGGGTTCGAACCCAGTTTCGGCGAGCTGACCGTCCCGACGCAGGCCGGCGGGCTGAGGGGCTCCGAACTGCCGCTCTGGATGTAGCCGGCTGGGATCCAGCCGGAGTCGGTGTAGACCCACAGCCGCGAGGTGCTCGTGGTCCCGCTGACCTGCTGGGCGTACAGGCCGCAGTAGATGTCGACGGGTGAGCCGTTGGGCACGGTGCCGCGCTGGCCGCCGAACAGACCGCCCGTCGACGGGCCCCGGTAGGCCGCCACCGCGGCGCCGCCGTCGCCCTGGACCGTGGTCCTGCTGGCCGCGGCCTCGTCGAGCGGCCGCCCGGTGGTCGTGGCGCGCGGCAACGTCGCCGCGGGCGGCCCGCCCGACGGTCCGGCTTCGCCGGGGAGGGGCGAAGCGGAGCCGGTGACGCCCGGCCCCGCCGAGGCGCTCGGCCCCCCGGACGGGTCGCCAGCCCCGCCTCCGGCTCCAGTTCCAGTCCCGGCTCCAGGCCCGGTCCCGGCTCCCGCTCCGGCCGCGGCCGCGCCGTCGGCACCGGGGGCGGTCGCCTGGCCCCCGTTACCCGCGCGGGCGCCGCCGCCCGCCGGGCGCGACGAGCCACCCGCGGTATCACCCCGGTCGCTGCCGCTCAACAGGGAATGGACGAGAGCGGTGCTGGCCAGCAGCAGGACCGCGAGCAGCGCCAGCAGGACCAGCAGCCGGCGTCGGGGGCGACGCCGGCGGCGATGACGCTCGGCGGCGCCCGGTCCGCCGTCGACGGGGCCGTCCAAGGGGATCAGATCGTGCTCGCCGTCCAGGCCGCCCGTCGGCTCACCGCCCGGCTGGCGCGGGGCCGCGTCCTCGTCGTCCCGGTCAGCCAGGACGACCGGCGCGGCCACGCCGGCATCCGCCGCGTCGATGGTCGTCGCGACCGGCGCGGTCGACCCACCGTCGGCCAGCGCGCCCACCGTGCCAGCACCGCCCACCGTGCCGGCGCTGCCAACCGTGCCGGCTGTGCGGGTCAGGCCGGCCGTGCCCATCAGGCGGGCCGCGCCGGCCGCGCCCGCCATGCCTGCCGCGCCGACGATGCCGACCGCGCCGGCCAGGCCGACCGCGCGGGCTGTGCCGCCCGGGCCACCGCTCTCCGTGGTGTCAGCCGTGCGGGCCGTGGCGGGCGGCGCGTCGGGCGCCGGCGCCGCGGCCGGAGGGACCGCACCCGCGACCGGTCCGCGGGCCGGCGCGCCCACTCCGGTCGGCCTGGCCTTCGGCTGGTCGTTGATGGTGGCGAGGAGCCGAATGGCGCCGGGCCGTCGGTTCGGGTCGCGGTCCAGAGCGGCGGTGACCATCGGCAGCAGGTCGGCCGGCACGCCGTCCAGGCCCGGTGGGTTGGACAGGATCCGCATCGCGGTCGCGGCCGGCGTCTGCGCGTCGAACGGGTGTTCGCCGCGGGCGGCGAACGCGACGCACATCCCCCAGTTGAAGATGTCGGTCGCGGTCGTGGCCGGGTCGCCGTTGAGCTGTTCGGGCGCCATCCACGCGACGGTGCCGATCACGCTTCCGCCGCTGGTGTTGCCGGTGAGGTCGTCGGCCCTGGCGAGCCCGAAGTCGATGATCTTCGGGCCTTCCCAGGTGAGCAGGATGTTCGCGGGCTTCAGGTCGCGGTGCACGACGCCGGCGGCGTGCACCGCGACCAGGCCCTCGGCGAGCCCGGTGGCCAGCGCGGTCAGGTTCGGCCCGCTCAGCGCGCCGTGCCGGGCGACGGCGGTGAGCAGGTTGACGCCCTCGACGTACTCGGTGGCCATCCACGGCTCGTCGGCGTCCGGATCGGCGTCGAGCACCTGGGCGACGCGGGTGCCGCGTACCCGGCGCGCGGCCGTGATCTCCCGGCTGAAGCGTTCGCGGAACTGCGGCTCGTCGAGCAGATCGGAGCGGATGACCTTCACCGCGGCCGGCTGCCCATCCGGGTCCACGCCGAGGAACACGGTCCCCATCCCGCCGGCGCCCAGCCGTCCACGCAGCCGGTAGCTGCCCACGACGCGGCGGTCCGCGGGGCCCAACGGAGTCAGCACGCCGGTCCCACCCGTGATCAACCCTCTCGCGCTACCGAACCCGACCGGACCTTCGACTTGTCACGGTAGGGCCCATCGTCCCGTGGAATCCTCCCAGAGAGGCCCAAGTGTGCTAATGGTGGCCCACTGCGGTGGGTGTATCGCGGCCAGGTCGGCGCGGTGCTACGCAAGACCGTCCGGCCAAGGCCGTAAGCCCGATGGTGAGGCTGGCTCGGCGGGCCGGTCAGCAGGCGGGGGCGGGGGAGTCTGAGGTGCCGCTGTAGACGTAGGCGTGCTGGATCCAGCCACCGGAGGCCATCTGGTCCCAGACCTCGCCCGTGTCCTTCACGCGTGCCTGGCAGCGAAGTACGACGAGGTCGCCACCGTGCAACTGCCCGATCGGCTCGGCGTTGCGCAGCCGCCCGCTGGTCAGGCTGGAGTCGCTCTGCCCGACGACCCGGAGTATGGACACGTCCTGGGTGAGTGGGAATGGCCCGGTGTCCGGTTGGGGGGCGTTCGAACCCGGCGTCGGTGAGCCGACCGTCGCGATGCAGGCGGGCGGGCTGACGGGCGCTGGGCTGCCGGTCTGGATGTAGCCGGCCGGGATCCAGCCGGAGTCGGTGTAGACCCACAGCCGCGAGGTGCTCGTGGTCCCGCTGACCTGCTGGGCGTACAGGCCGCAGTAGATGTCGACGGGTGAGCCGTTGGGCACGGTGCCGCGCTGGCCGCCGAACAGGCCACCCGTCGACGGGCCCCGGTAGGCGAGTACGGCGGCGCCGTCGTTGCCCAGGACGGTGGTCCTGCTGGCCGCGGTCTCGTCGAGCGGTCGCCCGGTGGTGGCGGCGCGGGGCAACGTCGCCGGGTCGACGCCGGCCGCCGGGCCGTCCGTCCCGGCAAGGGACGCGGCGGAGCCGGTAGCGCCCGGCGCGCCTGGCCCGTCGCTGGCCCCCGGCGCGGGGTCGGAGCCGACCGTGCCGACCGCGCTTGCCAGGCGCGTGTCGGGCGCGGCGCCGGCCGTGCTGCCCCTGCCGGCGCCGGCCGCGCGAGGTGAGCCTCCCGCGGTTTCGTCCCGGTGGTCGTCGCGCAACAGCGAATGGATGAGCGCGGTGCTGGCCAGCAGAAGGACCGCCAGCAGCGCGAGCAGGAGCGGCAGCCGCCGTCGACGGGGCGGGCGGCGCGCGGCGGCGCCAGGCCCGCCCGCTGTGGGGCCGTCGGGTGCGGCGAGGTCGTGCGTGTCGTCCTGGCTGACGGCCGCGGGTTCTCGGGCCGGCTGGCGAAGGGCTTGTGCCGCGTCGTCCCAGTCGGCGACTGGCGCGGCCGCGTCGGCTTCAGCCACGGACCGCGGCCAGGCACCGGCCGTGGGCGCGGTGGGCGGTGTCTGCTGCAAACCAGCCGCGTGGGCGCCGCCGTCCCTCGTGTCCGAGGCCATCGCGACCGGCGTGGCCGACCCGCGGGAGGCCGGCGCGCTGGCCGGGTCCTCGGGCGCGCCTCGCGGTGGCATCGCGGCCGGAGGGATCCAGTCCGCGAGCGGTGGGCGGGTCGCGCCCGCGGCTGTGGGGCACGCCTGCTGTGGGGCGGCAAGAGCGGCGAGAAGTCTGATGGCGCCGGGTCTGCGGCCTGGGTCGCTGTCGAGGGCGGCGGTGACCATCGGCAGCAGGTCGGCCGGCACGCCGTCCAGGCCCGGTGGGTTGGACAGGATCCGCATCGCGGTGGCGGCCGGGGTCTGTGCCTCGAACGGGTGGTGGCCGCGGGCGGCGAACGCGACGCACATCCCCCAGTTGAAGATGTCGGTCGCGGTCGTGGCGGGGTCGCCGTTGAGCTGTTCGGGCGCCATCCACGCGACGGTGCCGATGACGCTTCCGCTGCTGGTGTTGGCGGTGAGGTCGTCGGCCCTGGCGAGCCCGAAGTCGATGATCTTCGGGCCTTCCCGGGCGAGCAGGATGTTCGCGGGTTTCAGGTCGCGGTGTACGACGCCGGCGGCGTGTATGGCGACCAGGCCCTCGGCGAGCCCGGTGGCGAGCGTGGTCAGGTTCGCTCCGCGCAGCGGGCCGTGCTGGGTGACCGCGGTGAGCAGGTCGGTGCCCTCGACGTACTCGGTGGCCATCCACGGCTCGTCGGCGTCCGGGTCGGCGTCGAGCACCTGGGCGACGCGGGTGCCGCGTACCCGGCGCGCGGCCGTGACCTCCCGGCTGAAGCGTTCGCGGAACTGTGGCTCGTCGAGCAGATCGGAGCGGATGACCTTCACCGCGGCCGGCCGGCTGTCGTCGTCCACACCCAGGAAGACGGTCCCCATCCCGCCGGTGCCCAGCCGGCCGCACAGCCGGTAGTTGCCCACCGCGCGGCGGTCCGTCGGGCCTAACGGAGTCAGCACGCCGGTCCCACCCGTGATCAACCCTCTCGCGCTACCGAACCCGACCGGACCTTCGGCCTGTCACGGTGGGGAACATCGTCGTGCGAAATCCTTGCAGAGCGACCCACGCGCGCCGGTAGCGGCTCACCGTGGTGCGTGTGCTGAGTGACTCGACGTGGCCGTGGGTAGTTCGTGGAAATGGCTGGAGCCGATCCGATGGACGTCCTGGCCGAGTTGATGACCCGGCACGGTCGAACGTTCGCCGAGGACATCGAGGCCGACGTCGCCGCCGACACCGCGGAGGCGATGTTCCGGCTGCTGGTCTTCGCGTCGCTGGCCAGCGCGCGGATTCGGTCATCGGCGGCGCTGGAGGCGTCGAAGGCGATGTTCGCGGAAGGGTGGACGAACCCCGCCGCGATGGCCGACACCACGTGGGAGCAGCGGGTCCGCGTGCTCCACGAGCACGGCTACGCCCGATACGACGAGAGCACGGCCCGCGTCCTCGGCGATGCGTGCCACTACCTGCTCGACACCTACGACGGCGACGTCCGGGGCGTGCGGGACGCGGCTGACTACCACGCCGGCCGGGAGCACACGCTGCTCGTGCAGATCAAGGGGATCGGGCCGGTCGGCGCCGACATCTTCCTGCGCGAGGCGCAGGCCGGCTGGGACGAGCTCGTCCCGTACGTCGACGCCCGCACCCGCCAGACCGCCCGGGATCTCGGCCTGCCCGGCGACCCGCGCCGCCTGCTCGAGCTGGTCGAGCGGGAGGACTTCCCGCTGCTGGTCGCCGCGTTGGTCCGCGGCCGCCTGGAGCACGACATCGACCAGGTGATCGACGCCGCCGCGCACCGTTGACGCCGCGACGCACTGTTGACGGCGCCGCGCACTGTTGACGGCGCCGCGCGGGAGACCCGCGCTGCCCGGCAGCCGTGGCGTTGGTCTCGACCACGCCGGTCCGGGTGCGGCAGATCGCCGGGAAGATTGCGCAGCCCGCTAGGCTTCTGTGTTCTGGTTGTAGCTGGGCCGGGGTCTCCCGTGGGTTCCAGCCGGATCGGCGGTGGTGCCGACCCGGCTGGTCCGTGATCTGTCCGCCAAGCCGTGCCTGCGCCGAACGCGCGGATTCAGCGTCGCGCGAGGTGGGGCAGGTCGGTGGGAGGCCGTTTCCCAGCGGCCCGGCCGATAAGGACATCAGATCGGCTATGTACCCTTTTGTGCCGGTTCGTTTCGCGGAGGAGCGCAGTGTCCCCGACCCGTGACCCGCGGCTCGTCCGCGAGCAGGCCTACGTCGATCTGCTCTACGCGCGCCTCGACGAGGTCAGCGACCTGACCCGTGCCCAGCTGCGGCAGGTGCTGCTGGACGTCGGCACCGGGACGCCGCAGGCGGTCGTCGAGCGGGACGTGTTCGCCGCGACCCACGCCGAGCGGCTGGCCAGGCTGGAGGCCGCCGAGGGCCGGCTGTGCTTCGGCGCGATGCACCGCGTCGACGGGACGCGCACCTACATCGGCCGGATCGGGCTCTCCGACGCCGAGCAGGAGCCGATCCTGGTCGACTGGCGCGCGCCCGTCGCGACCGCCTTCTACCAGGCGACGCTCGCCGAGCCGCGCGGCCTGGTCCGCCGGCGCCACCTGCGCACCAAGGGCCGCGAGGTGACGGGCGTCGCGGACGACCTGCTGTCCGTCGGTCCCGAGAGCGCCGTGCCCCCCGCCGGTGCCGCGAGCGAGGCGGGAACAGCGGGCGCGGCGCGCGTCGGGACCGAGGGCGCCTTCGGGACCGAGAGCGCCGCCGAGGCCGACCGGCCGACCGGCGACACGATGCTGCTTGAAGCGCTGTCCGCGCCACGCACCGGCCGGATGGGCGACATCATCGCCACGCTCCAGGCCGAGCAGGACCGCGTCATCCGGGCCGACGCCCGCTCGGTGCTGGTCGTCGACGGCGGCCCGGGCACCGGCAAGACCGCGGTGGCGCTGCACCGGGCTGCCTACCTGCTCTACTCCGAGCGGGCCAGGCTGGAGCGCTCCGGCGTGCTGATCGTCGGTCCCAGCCCGGTGTTCCTGCGCTACATCGACCAGGTGCTGCCCTCGCTCGGCGAGACCGGGGTGGTGTTCGCGACCCCGGGCCGGCTCTTCCCCGGCGTCGCCGCGACCACGACCGACCCGGTGGCGCTCGGGAGCCTCAAGGGCGACGAGCGGATGGCGGCCGTGCTCGCCGCCGCGGTCCGGGAGCACCAGCGGCTGCCGCGGCGGACGATCGAGATCGTCCACGACGATGACCGGACGCTGCGCCTCGACCGGGACACCGTGGCCCGCGCGCGGACCAGGGCGCGGCGCAGCCGCCGCCCGCACAACGGCGCCCGCCGGGTGTTCCTGCGCGAGCTGCTCGACGAGCTCACCGGCCAGGTCGTGCGCCAGATCTCCGGTGGGTTGCTCGACGACGACGAACGCGCCGACGTCCGCGAGGGGCTGTGGGCGGACCCGGCCGTGCGGCGGGCGCTCGGCGACCTGTGGCCCCGGCTCACCCCCGTCCAGCTGCTTGAGAGCCTCTACACCGACCGTGACCTGCTCGCCAGGTCCGCCGCGCGGATCCTGACCCCGGCCGAGCGTGACCTGCTGCAGGGCGTCCGTCGGCAGGCAGCCGCCCGCCACGAAGATCTGTTCAGCGCGCTCGAAGCGGACGAGGCTCCCGCGCCCGGCGGCGCGACCGGCGCCGGCCACGACCGCGACCGCGACGACCGCCGCGACGGTCGGGCCGGTCGGGCCGGTCGAGGAGGCGGGCGGGTCTGGACGATCGCCGACGTGGCGCTGCTCGACGAGGCGGCCGAGCTGCTCGGCGACCCGGACGAGGGCAGCAGGGAGGCGGCCGAGGCGCGCGCGGCCAGGGAGCGGGCGGCCGAGCGCCGCTACGCCGAGGACGTGCTGGAGATGCTGGGACTCGCCGGCGAGCTCGACGCGGACACCGTGGCCGACCGGTGGCGAGGGCCGCGCCGGCGCGCGAGCGCCGCCGAGCAGGGCGCGACCGACCGGGAGTGGGCGTTCGGCCACCTCATCGTCGACGAGGCGCAGGAGGTCTCGCCGATGCTGTGGCGGCTGCTGTGGCGGCGCTGCCCGGCGCGCAGCGCGACCCTGGTCGGTGACCTCGCCCAGGCGGCGCGCCCCGGCGCGCCCGCGACGTGGGCGCAGATCCTCACGCCGCACGTGGGCGATCGGTTCCGGGTCGAGCGGCTGACGGTGAACTACCGCACCCCGCGAGAGATCATGGACGTCGCCGCGGACGTGCTGGCCGCGAGCGGGTCGGCGGCCGCGGCGCCGGAGTCGGTCCGGTCGGCCGGTGAGCCGCCGCTGGCCGTGCGGGTGGCCTCGCTCGACGGGCTCGCGAACGCGGTGGCCGCCGAGACCATCCGGACGGCCGGGATCATCGGCGAGGGCCGGATCGCGGTGATCTGCCCGCCGGAGACGGTCGGTTCGGTGCGCGGCGCGCTGTGCCGGGTCGCGCCGGAGCTCCTCGGCGCGGCCGGGTCCGGCCCGGGTGCCGGCGACGGCGCGGAGGTCCTGGACGCGCGGGTGGCGGTGCTGACCGTCGCCGACAGCAAGGGGCTGGAGTTCGACGCCGTCCTGCTCGTCGAGCCGTCGGCGCTGCTCGCCGGGCCGACCAGGGGCCTCGCGGACCTCTACGTCGCCCTGACGCGGGCCACCCGCTCGCTGACCGTCCTGCACACCGGCGACCTCCCGCCCGTCCTGGCCCGCCTCGAGTCCTGATCTCGGCCCCCGATCTACGCCGGGCCGCCCAGCTCCAGCTCTCCAGCTCTCCAGATCTCCAGATCTCCAGATCTACCGATCTACCGATCTCACCGCGTTGGCCCGGTCGCGCGGCGCATCCTGATCTCACGGCTGGTGATCGCGCGGCGCGAGATTTGTCGCACCTGTGGGTTACCGTGCCGGTGTCGTCAGGTGAGCCACGTTTCGGGGGCGGTTCCAGTGACGGAGGACGAGCGCGCGGAGTGGGACGCGCCGGCAACGGCGGCCACGGCAACGGCGGCCACGGTGGCGCGGGCGGGGCCGGTGGGCTCCCGGCGCGTGCCCCTGGTCCCGTGGTTCACGGCCTGGCTGCTCGGGCGGCTGACCGGGAGCGTGGCGGCGCGGCGCAGCGTGCGGTTCTTCGAGGACGCCGGTCCCCGGCTCGTCGGGATCGTCGCGCTCGACCTGGCGGGCGCCCTGTCGTTCGCCGTCGCGCCGTTCATCCTGCGCCACCTGATCGACGCCGGTCTCACGGCCCCGCGGGGGCGGTCGGCGCTGGTCGCGTCCGTCGCGGCGCTGCTCGTCGTCGCCCTGCTCCAGGCCACGACGACCGCCGTCTCCCGGGTGCTCAGCTCCGGGCTCGGCGAGCTCGTCGGGCAGCGGGCCGGGCAGGCGGTGCACGACCACCTGCTGCGGGTGCCGTTCGCCTTCTTCCCCGGGCAGCGCCAGGGCGACCTGTTCGCCCTGTTCGGCCAGGACACCGCCGAGATCGAGTCGTCGGTGGCGATGGTGCTGCCGCGCGCGGTGACCACCGGGATCAGCGCGGTCGTCGGCGTCGCGACCATCGCGATCCTCGACTGGCGGCTCGCCGCGGTGTCACTGCTGCTCGCGCCTGGAGTGTTCGCGCTGCTGGCCGTCGGGCGCCGGGAGGGACGTCGCCTGTCCGTGGAGCTCATCAGGCTGCGGGTGAAGCACTTCGGGCAGATCGGGGACACCATCGGCATCTCCGGCGCGCTGCACATCCGGCTGTTCGGCCGGACCGGGCACGAGTCGGCGAGATACGCCGAGATCGCCGCCGACATGCGCCGGACGGCGCAGCGGCGCAACCGGGTGAACGCCGTCGCCGGTCTGATGTCGTCGGCCGGGGCGGCGGTCGCGGTGGTCATCGTCGTCGGCTTCGGCTCGTGGCTGGTGAGCTCGGGACGGGCGACGATCGGGACGCTGCTCGCGTTCGCGAGCGCGCTGCTCTACGCCTACCGGCCGGTGACCGGGCTCGCCGAGAGCCGTTCCGACCTGCTCGACGCGGGCGTCGCCTTCGAGCGGGTGTTCGGCCTGCTGGACGTCTCCCCGGACGTCCGTGACCTGCCGGTGGCGACGCCGGACGACCGCCCGCCCGTCACGGCCGTGCCCCGGCAGGCTCGGCCCGAGCGGGCCCGGCCGGCGCGACCGGCCGAACCGGCGGAGCCGGTCGATCCGTCGGGGCCCGCGCGGCCGGGCCAGAGCGCGCCCGAGATCCGGATCGAGGACCTGTGGTTCCGATACGAACGAGACCCGAGCGCGGACTGGTCGGCCGCCGGGCGCGAGCTCGGCCGGCGCTGGTGGGACGTCCAGGGCGAGGAGGCCGCGGCCGCGGCGCGGGAGGAGCGGGAGCTCGCCGAGGCCGCCCGGGCGCGGCGCGCGGCTGAGGGAGGGGCGGCGCGGGGACTGGCGGCGCCGGACGAGCAGGAGTGGGCGCTGCGTGGCCTGAGCCTGGTGGCCGCCGCGGGCGCGAAGACGGCGATCGTCGGGTCGAGCGGCGCGGGCAAGAGCACGCTCGGCGCCCTGCTCGCCGGCATCTACCTCCCGACCCGTGGCCACATCCGCTGCGACGGCGAGGACCTCGCGACGATGGACTGGCGCCGGCTGCGCTCGATCGTCGGCGTCGTCCCGCAGGACCCGTTCATGTTCCACGACACGATCGGCGTGAACATCCGCTATGGCCGGATCGCCGCCGACGACGCGGCGACCGAGGCGGCGGCGCTGGACGCTGGCCTCGGGCCGCTGCTGGACAAGCTGCCGAAGCGGCTGGACACGGTCGTGGGCGCCCGCGGCTACCAGCTCTCCGGCGGCGAGCGCCAGCGGGTGGCGCTCGCCCGGGTGCTGCTCGCCGACCCGTCGCTGCTGGTCCTCGACGAGGCGACCTCCCAGCTGGACTCGGTGACCGAGCAGGTCGTGCAGGAGGCGCTCGCCCGGCTCGGCGCCGGCCGGACCCGCGTCGTGATCGCCCACCGGCTCTCCACGGTCGTCGACGCCGACGCGATCCACGTCCTGGCCCATGGTGAGGTCGTCGAGTCCGGCACCCATGAGGAGCTGCTCGCCCGCGACGGCGCCTATGCCCACCTCTACGCCCACCAGCTCGCCGATGACGGCCCCGCGCCGCGGCGCTGAGCGGGACCGAACCGGGCTGGGCTGGGCGGCGGGCTCGCGCGGCCACGCGCCCGGACAGATCGGACACGCGCGCGATCGGCCGGTCCGTTCCGCTTCGTTCCGCTTCGGTATGGTTGGCGCGCCCTTTTCCGGCGCGGTGCGCCGTTCGTCGGCCTGCCGGCGAACGGCGGGGGCGGGCGACGCGAACGGGGTGACGCGGCGGGGCGGCGCGGGCGGGGCGGACAAAGGGGAATCGTGGCGCTCGACAACATCAGGCTCGGTGAGCTGCTGGTTCTCGTCGCCGAGGGCAAGGTCCAGCTCCCCGAGTTCCAGCGGTCCTGGAAGTGGGACGACGACCGGATCCGCTCGCTGCTGGCCACGGTGACGCTGGACTATCCGCTCGGCGTCGTGATGACGCTGGAGACCGGTGGCGTGACCCGGTTTCGCACCCGGGCCCTGCACGGCACGCCGCCCGCGACGCCCGCCGTGGAGCCCGAGCAGCTGCTGCTGGACGGCCAGCAGCGGCTCACCTCGCTCTACCAGGCGCTGCTGTCCGACCGGCCGGTCGACACCGAGGACTCCCAGCACAGGCCGGTCGAGCGCTGGTACTACGTCGACATCGACCACGCGACCGACCCGGCCGCCGACCGGGAGGAGGCGATCCTGTCGGTGCCGGCGACGAAGGTCCTCAAGGAGGACTTCGGCCGCAGGGTCAGGCTCGACCTCACCACGACCGAGGCCGAGTGCGCGGCTGGCCTGTTCCCGCTGAACATCGCCTTCGACAACGACAAGGTGGTGGCCTGGCAGCGGGTCTTCGTGCGGTCCCGGCCCGGCGACGAGAACTGGGACCGCTGGTCGGCGTTCGAGAAGCGGGTCCTGCACCGGGTCACCGGCTTCCAGGTGCCGATGATCAGGCTGCCGAAGACGACGGACAAGGTCGCGGTGTGCGCGGTCTTCGAGAAGGTGAACACCGGCGGCGTCGTCCTCAACGTCTTCGAGCTGCTCACCGCGATGTACGCCGGCGACAGCGGCTACTTCCAGGAGGCCGGCGAGGACTTCCACCTCGCCTCCGACTGGGCGCGGATCCACGCCGCGCTGGCCGAGAAGCACGAGATGCTCGCCGACCTGGAGAACATCGACTTCCTGCAGGCCGTCGCCCTCGTCGTCACCTACCTGCGCAAACGTGACTGGCTCGCCGGCCGCGCCGCCGGCACGGTGGGGCCGGGCACCGCGCCGGCCGTCGGCTGCAAGCGGCGCGACCTGCTCGACCTGCCGCTGCCGGACTACCGGGAATGGGCCGGCCGGGTCGCCGACGCGTTCGACTGGACCGGCGCGTTCCTGCGCGAGCAGTGCGTGTTCCAGTCGAGGTTCCTGCCGTACCGCACCCAGCTCATCCCGCTGGCCGCGATCCGGGTGATCCTCGGCGACCAGGCCGACAGGCCGCGGGTACGCGAACGGCTGGCTCGCTGGTACTGGTGCGGCGTGCTCGGCGAGCTGTACAGCGGGACGTTCGAGAGCCGCTTCCCGCGCGACGTCGAGCAGCTGGCCGCCTGGATCACCACCGACAGCCCCGAGCCGGACACCATCGTCGAGGCGACCTTCCACGAGCAGCGGCTGGCCACCCTGACGACCCGCAGCAGCGCCGCCTACAAGGGCCTGTACGCGCTGTTGGTCAAACAGGGCGCCTACGACTGGTACTTCACCGAGGCGCCGATCGACGGCGAGAGCGCCGTCGGCCGCGACGTCGACATCCGAATGGTCTTCCCGAAGTCCTGGTTCCAGCGGGCCGGGCGCCGGGACGCCCGGATGGGCAGCATCGTCAACAAGACCGCCCTGTCCTACCAGGCCGGCCAGCGGATGGGTACCCGCGCGCCGGCCGCGTACCTCGACGTGCTGGCCAGGGAGGCGGGCGCCCCCGCGGACTGGCTCGACGACCGGGTCGCCACCCACCTGATCGATCCGGCGCTGCTGCGCGCCGCCGACTTCGACGCCTTCTACGCCGACCGCACGGCCCGGCTGCTCGACCTGGTCGACGACGCGATGGGCAAGCGCGCGGTGCGCTCCTCGGCGGCGGCCCTGGCCGACGGTCCGATCCCGACCGGCGTCTGAGGCGCGCGGTGGACGCCGACGACATCCGGGCGCTGCGGGACGCCTCGCTCACGATCGGCCAGCTTCTGGCGAGGTGGGGCCAGCGGGTCCGCGACGACATCGCGGTGCCCCGGATCAGCCGCGATCTGGCGGCCGCCGGGCTCACCACCTGGCCGGACTTCGCCCGCGGGCCGCTGACCACGGTCGTGCGCGTCGTGCCGCTGCCGGAGCCCGGCGCACGGGCCGCCGAGGAGCCCGGCTCCGACCCGGCCGACGACGAGCCCGGCCTCGACCCGGCAGACGACGAGCGCGACGCCGTCGAGGCCGCGCCGGCCGAGGCCCCGGCCAGGAGCACCGCGGACGCCGGGGACCCCTCGGCGCCGGGACGGCCGGCACCGCCGGAGCGGCCCGTACCTTCGGGGCAGCCGCAGCCGCAGCCGCAGCCGCAGCAGCCGCCACAGCAGCCGCCGCCGCGGCCGGGGCAGCCCGGGCAACCGCCGCGGCCGGGGCAGCTCGACGGCACGCCGCCCGACGGTGGGCGCAGGCGCGCACGTCGGCGCAGGAAGGGCGTGGCGTCCGGGCAGCCGGGCGCCGACGCGGATGGCGCCGCGCCCTGGGTCGCGATGAAGGTCGGCCACCTGCCGAGCGCGAAGGGCGGCGTGTCCAGCGTTCCCTCGGGCACGCCCCTGGCCAGGGTGACCACGCTCATGCTGAAGCGGGGCTACTCGCAGGTGCTGGTCCTGGACGGGTCGTCGAACCTGCGCGGGGCCGTGACGTGGCGTTCGATCGCGACCATGCAGGGCTCGCGCCGGCAGCACACCCTCGAGAACGCGACCGACCCGGACGTGGAGAGCGTCCAGGTGACGGACGACCTGCTGGCGACGCTGCCCAGGATCACCGAGCGCGGGTTCGTGATCGTCTGGCGCGACGGCCGGGTCTGCGGCATCGTCACGACCGCCGATCTCGCGACCGCGTACGACCGCCTCGCGCACCCGTACTTCCTGATCGGCGAGATCGAGCGGCGGCTGCGCCGCTGCCTCGGGCCCAGGTTCGGCATCGAGGACCTGCGGGCGGTCAACCCGGACGCGACTAGCGTCAGCAACCTGATGTTCGGGGAGTACCTCAAGCTGCTGCGTACGCCCGGGCAGTGGGCGAAGCTCAGCTGGGCGACGGTCGACCACCACCAGTTTCTTCATGACCTGGACGAGGTCCGGCGGATCCGTAACGAAATCATGCATTTCGACCCACGGCCGCTGACCGACCGGCAGAAGGAACATCTGCGTCAGTTCTGCGGCGTGCTCAAGGGCATGGATCCGTATTGACCCGGTGCCGACGCTGACCGCCAGGTCGCCGGCTGGCTACTCCTGACGAGCCATGGCACCCAATGTGGCATAAAAGACCACGGACACGTCAACGCGTCCAGGGTGTCGTGCGTCCGTAAGGGAGACAAAGCATTTCCTTACGGACAAGGAGCGCCATGTCCACCGCGCAGTCCGAGCGAGCCGGGCGAGTCCCGCCGCCCGGTCCGTCCGACCAGCCCTACCTGTCCGGCTCACCCGACCGCTCCGACCGCTCCGACCGCTCCGACCGGTCCGGCGCGTCCGGCGCCGCGGGCACCTCGCCGGGGCTCGCCGTGCTCGACCCGCGGGCCGACCCGCTCGAGCGGTTGGACGGCGGGGAGCCGGAGGCGCGGCGAGCCACGCGGCGCCGGCGCGGCGAGCCGGCCGGGAACGCGCCCGAGGGCCGGGGCTGGTCGTGGCGGGTCGCCGTGATCCTCGCGGTGGTCGTCGCCACGCTCGCGGGCGGCGTCATCCTGCGCGGCTACCTGCCGGAGGATCCACGAATCGTCGTGTACGGCGACTCGCTGATGGTCGAGGCGCAGGAGGACTTCCGGGCGGCGGCGGCCCACGCCGGCGCGCACGCCATCCTGATGAAGATGTGGAGCGGCACCGCGCCGTGCAACTGGCTTGGCGACGTGCCGACCACGATCCGGGACTTCCGCCCGACGATCGCGGTGATCGCCTTCTCCGGCAATCGGCCGTCCTGCATGAACGGCCGTGACTTCCTCGCCGGCTACCAGACGGACGTGACGACGATGGTCGACCAGCTGACCTCCGACGGCGTCGAGGTACGCATCGTCGACGCGCCGCCGCGCCGCGGCGAGCTCGTCGACGCCGGCGGGCGGACCGCGCTCGACCGGGTCTGGGAGCAGATCGCGAGTACGACGCCGCACACCGGGGTGATCCACGCCGGCCTGGCCGTCTCCGACCACGGCCGGTTCACGACCACGCTGCCCTGCGACCCGGGGGAGTCCTGCGGGCCGGACGGCCGGGTCGTGGTGCGGGCTCCCGATGGCGTGCACTTCTGCCCGCGCCCCGTGCTGCCGGCCGGCGTCTGCGCGGAGTACTCCAGCGGGGCCCGCCGCTACGGCCTGGCGATCGCGCACGGCGTGCTCGGCTGACCGCCTGCCGTACCCGGCTGACCGCCCGCCGTACCCGGGCAGTCATCGCCGTGCCACTATGTATCTGCGATGTTTCGTTTCCGTGTTGGCGAGGTCTCTGGCGGCGCCTCGCCGGTTGACAATCTCTACTGATCCGGTGAACATAGCGTCATGTTCTCCGAACACGCCCGACCGTTGTCTGGCCGCCGCACGGCCGCCGTCACGCCGTCGCGGCCGTGTCCAGCTCGCTGTCCGGCGAGCAGCCCGGTACGGCGGCCCTCCTAACCCGAGTCGGCCGGCGGGTAGATCTGCTCGCGCCCTCGACGCCGTCAACCAGCGCGTTCCCGACAGGGCACCAACCAGCCTCGCGGTCAGGACGACGCCTTCCCGACACTTGGCGCTCGCCGCGCCCGGATGGGCGTCAGATTCGTCCATGAGCCGTTCTCCGACACGCTCGTCGTCCGGCAGGGCCGTCCCGATGCCCACGGCCCGTTTTCGCTCGGAGTTCGCTCCGATGCCATTCCGCTGTGCCGTCGGCCAGGTTTCGGAAGCGCAACGTGAACAGGTCCCCCCGTCGCGTCCGACCGCGACGGGCGCGGTACCGTCCGCCGTCGTCTGTGTCGTAAGACCACTCGTGGGCGTGGCCTCGCACCCGCCACGCGCCACGGCATGACGGCCGGCAATGATGCCGGCCAGAAACCAGGAGTTTTCGATGAGCCCAACGCTCATTCCGGCCGTGCCGTCGGCCCGTCCGCCCGAGTCGCGAGCGTGGACCGATGCCGCGGCGCCAAGGACCGGGCAGCACGAGACACCAGGCCAGCCCCGCGGCCGGGACGCCCGGATCTGGCCGAGCGCCGAACCGGAGCGCGACCCGCGCGGCGCCGTCGTCGTGCTCCCGGGCCGCGGCGAGTCCGCCGAGCTCTTCGAGCCGCTGGGGTTCCGCCTCGCGCTCGACGGCTACGAGGTGACCTACCTCGGGCCAGGAGAGGACAGCACCCTCGCCCTCGGTGAGTGCCGGGTCCCGGGGCGGCCGTTCGCGCTGGTCGGCTCGGACACCGGCGCGCTACGGGCGCTCGCCGTCGCCGGCTCGCCGGCGCTGCGCGCCGACGCGCTCGTGCTGCTCGGCCTGCCGCTGCTCTACCGCCCGGTCGCCGGCGAGGTCCCGTCCGACCCGCCGCCGCGGGCCCTGCCCGACCTGCCGATCCTGCTCGTGCACGGCGTCGACGACGAGGTCAGCCCCCTGCAGGTGGTCCGGATGACGACCCGCACGGCCTCGCGCGCTCGCCTGGTCGCGGTCCCCGGTGGCCATCAGGTCCTCACCGAGACGAGCTGGCGCGCCACCGCCGCCCACACCATCGCCTTCCTCGAGGACCTCGCCACCGCCTCCGCCACCGGAGTCTCCGCCGGGTCGGCTTAGCCAGGTTCCTGCCGCCTCGGCGGGCGGCCCGCCCGTCCGCCCCGCCCGTCCGCCCAGTCCGTCCACCCGTCCGCGCGTTCCGTTCCGTCGAGGCGTCGCCAGGTTCGTCGGTGTGACCACCTCGCGGTGAGCCCGGTGTGGGCTGCTGGGATACAGGGGTGACCATGGCGGGATGGGCGGGTTGACCAGGGTGGGGTGGCCGGCTTGGCTGGGACAGTGACGGGCGAGGCCTTCCTCTACGACGCGGTACGCACGCCCTGGGGGCGCGGGCGGCCGGGCGGCGCGCTGCGGGGGGTGAAGCCGGTCTCGCTGGTGGCCGGCCTGGTGGACGAGCTGCGCAAGCGGAACCCGACGCTGGACGTCGACCGGCTTCGCGACCTGATCCTCGGCACCGCGAGCCCGGCTCGTGACCAGGCCGGGGACCTGGCCAGAGCCGCGGCCCTGGTCGCCGGCCTGCCGGACACCGTCTGCGGGGCCGTCGTCAGCCGGCTCGGCGCCTCGGGACTGGACGCGGTCGCGCTGGCCGCGGCGCGGGTGCGAGCCGGCTGGGACGATCTCCTGCTCGCCGGCGGCGTCGAGTCGATGTCCCGGGTACCGGCGGGCGCGGACACCGGCCCGCTGGCGAGCGACCCGGCGACGAGTCACCAGACCGGCTTCGTCCCCGCCGGCGTCTCGGCCGATCTTCTGGCCACCCTGATGGGCCTCACCCGCGCGGATCTGGACGCCTACGCGCTGCGGTCGCGCCGGCTGGCCGCGGACGCGTGGGCCGAAGGCCGCCTCACCCGCTCGGTCACCGCCGTCCACGACCACGGCCTGCTCGTCCTCGACCACGACGAGCGTGTCGGGCCGGTCGCGGCGGGCACCCCCGTCGAGCAGTCCCGGCTGACCGCGGCCGCCGGCCACCTGGCGGGGCTGCCGGCGGCGTTCGCCCAGGCCGGCGAGCAGGCGGGCTTCGACGCGGTGGCGACCCGCGCCTACCACTGGCTCGAACGCGTCGACCACGCACACACGGCGGGGAGCTCGGCGGGGCCGGCGGACGGCGCGGCGCTCGTCCTCGTCGGCGATGAGCGGGCCGGCGACGACCTGGGGCTGACGCCGCGGGCGCGGGTCGTGGACGTCCTGGCGGCGGGGTCCGACCCGACGCTCGCGCTCGGCGGCGCGACGGCGGCGACCCGCGCGCTGCTCGCCCGCGCCGGGCTGGGTGTCGACGACGTCGACCTGTTCGAGACGGACGAGGCCTACGCGGCCGCCGCGCTCGCCTACCAGCGGAACCTGGCCATCCCCGACGAGAAGCTCAACGTCAACGGCGGCGCGGTCGCCCTGGGTCACCCGCTCGGCGCCACCGGCGCGAGACTCGTCATCACGGCGGTCGACGAGCTGGAGCGCCGCGGCGCGCGCCGAGCGGTCGTCAGCGTCAGCGCGGGTGCCGGGATGGGGGTGGCGACGCTGCTGGAGCGGGTCTGACGGTCTCCTGGATCAGGGCCGGTGGCGACGCGCCTCCTTGCCTCGTCCATCCTTTCTCCGTCCGCTTCTCCGTCCGCCTTCTCCGCTCGTCCGTACCAGCCGTTGCGTACTGGCGGCCTTCGTGCCAGTCGCTGCCGTACCAACCCGTTCCGTACCAGCCCGTTCCGCCGCCCAGGCCTTCGCCGCCCACCTCGCCGCCGCCCGCGGCCTTCCGACCCGGAGACGACGCCGATGCCCGAGCCGTCGCCAGCGCCCGCGACCGCGCTGACGTCCGAGACGGCGCTGACGTCCGAAGCCTCGCCGGCCGCCGAGACGGCGCTGACGTCCGAAGCGCCGCCGGCCGCCGAAGCGCCGCCGGCCGCCGAAGCGCCGCCGGCCGCCGAAGCCTCGCCGGCCGCCGAAGCGCCGCCGGCCGCCGAAGCGCCGCCGGCCGCCGAAGCCTCGCCGGCCGCCGAAGCGCCGCCGGCCGCCGAAGCCTCGCCGGCCGCCGAGGTGGCGCCCGCGCCCGTGGCGGCGCGTCCACCGGTACCGCCCCCGTCCGAGCCCCCGCCCGGGCCGCGACCCGCGCCCGGCTCGCCGAAGGACGAAGCCCCGGGGAGCGGCGCGCCGGCGGGCGAGCCCGAACGGATCGGGGTGATCCAGTGGGAGCGGGACGCGGCTGGGATCGTCGTGCTGACGCTGGACGACGCGGACCAACCGGCGAACACCACCAACGCGGCCTTCCGAAGCTCGCTCGGCACCGTCGTCGAGCGGCTGGAACGCGAACGCGCGACGCTCACCGGCGTGGTGGTGACGTCGGCGAAGCCGACCTTCGCCACCGGAGCCGATCTGCGCGAGCTGACCGACCTGACCGACCCGCGGGCCGCCTTCGAGCTGGCCTCCGCGGGCAAGGACCCCCTGCGCCGGCTGGAGACGCTCGGCCGGCCGGTGGTCGCCGCGCTCGGCGGCGCGGCGCTCGGCGGCGGGCTGGAGATCGCGCTTGCCTGCCACCACCGGATCGCCCTGGACGCGCCCGGCACGCAGCTCGGCCTGCCCGAGGCGACGCTTGGCCTCATGCCGTCCGGCGGCGGGGTGGTCCGGGCGGTCCGCCTGCTCGGGGTGCTGAACGCGCTGGTCAACGTCCTGCTGCAGGGCCAGCGGTACAGCGCGGCGCGCGCCCGCGCCCTCGGACTCGTCGACGGGCTGGTCACCGCGCGGGACGAGCTGGTGCCGGCGGCGAAGGCCTGGATCCTGGCGAAGCCGGCGCCGGTGGCACGCTGGGACGTCCCGGGCTACCAGATCCCCGGTGGCACCCCGGGGAGCCCGGCGCTCGCCGTCGCGCTCGCCTCGCTGACCGCGAACCTGCGCCGCCAGGCCCCCGGCGCGGCCCAGGTAGCGGGCCCGGCGATCCTCGCGGCCGCGGTCGAGGGCGCTCAGCTCGACGTCGACACCGCGTGCGTCGTCGAGTCGCGCTACTTCGCCGAACTGGTGACCAGCCAGGCCGCGCGGAACCTCGTCCAGGCGTTCTTCGTGGACATGGGCCGGGTCGTCGCCGAAGGGGCGGCCTCGGCCGACGGGCCGGGCGGCCGGGCCCGGTTCGAGGCGCCGAAGGCGTTCGTCGACCGCCTGCTCGGCGGGTACCTCGCCGAGGCGGCCGCGATGGTGGGCGAGGGCCTGCCCGCGCCGTCCGTCGAGCAGGCGGGCGTGCAGGCAGGCTTCCGCTCGTCGCCACTGCGGCTGTGCGATGAGCTCGCGCTCGCCACCGCCCGCGTCGCGGCCGCCGAGGCTCGGGGGGCCGGGGTCGACGCCGCCGCCACCACCGCCGACGCCGATGCGCCGGCGGGCGCGGGGGCGAGTGGGTCGGCCGTCGCCACGGAACGGGACGACGGCGGGCTCGCCGTGCTCGACCGGATGACCGAGGAGTTCGGCCGGTCTGGCCGCGCTTCCGGGGGTGGGTTCTACGAGTACGTCGACGGCCGGCGCACGGGCCTGTGGAAGGGGCTGTGGGAGCACTTCGGCGCGGACGGCGGCACCGGCGCTGGCGCGGAGTTCTCGGCCGGGAACCCGGCCGGGGTCGCCTTCGAGGAGCTGAAGGAACGGCTGCTGTTCGCCGTGGCGCTGCGGGCCGTCGGCTGCCTCGACGAGGGCGTGGTCGGCTCGGCGGCGGCGGCGAACGTCGCCTCGCTGACCGGAGCCGGGTTCCCCGCCTGGACCGGCGGGGCCCTCCGTTACATCGACGGCTATCCAGGCGGTGCGGCCGGCTTCGTCGCCCGGGCCCGCGTGCTCGCGGCCCGTCACGGCGGCCGCTTCGCCCCGCCGTCGTCGCTGGCGGAGCGAGCCGAGCGCGACGAGCCGTACACCTGACCCTCGCCAGGGCGAAGCGTGGCCGATGGTCGACTCCATGGACACCACCAACGGCCACGGTTACCGACCCGCGACACAGTCCGTGGCCGATGGTGGTGTCCAGACAGTCGATCAGGTGCCACGCTCGGGCGGCTCGGGCGGCTCGGGCAGCCGGTGAGGGCCGATCGATCGGTGGACGCGGCGGGGTCGCAGCGGTAGACCGGTCTGCGGTCGCCGAAATGGGTTCCAGGTCGACGCCGAGAGCGGTTCAGCGCAGAGGATCCGCCACCCGGTGAGAGTCAGCACGTCCACGCACGTCCACGCAGCCGGGTGACGGGCATGGGCGCGGTCCGTGGCCGCCGCGCGCCGTCCGCACAGCGAGCTGTCCGAAGAGGGAGTGACGAGCCGATGGAACCAGGCGT
Organism: Pseudofrankia saprophytica; assembly: GCF_000235425.2. Classification (NCBI taxonomy): domain Bacteria; kingdom Bacillati; phylum Actinomycetota; class Actinomycetes; order Frankiales; family Frankiaceae; genus Pseudofrankia; species Pseudofrankia saprophytica. Next base: position 7,957,664 of record NZ_KI912266.1, on the reverse strand, counting down.
TGGGGCGATGGCGCCGGGAGGGGCCGCGACGTCGACGGGGCCGCTGGCCGGGCTGCGGGTGGTGGAGCTCGCCGGGATCGGGCCGGGGCCGCACGCCGCGATGGTGCTCGCCGACCTCGGCGCCGACGTGGTCCGGGTGGACCGGCCCGGCGGCGGCGGCGTGGCGGGCGCGCCGGAGGCCGGTGACCAGCTCCTGCGCGGCCGGCGTTCGATCGTCGTCGACCTCAAGGACCCCGCGGGCAGGGACCGGCTGCTCGCGCTCGTCGAGCGGGCCGACGTGCTCATCGAGGGCTACCGGCCGGGGGTGGCCGAGCGGCTCGGAATCGGCCCCGACGCGTGCCTGGCGCGCAACCCGCGGCTGGTCTATGGCCGGATGACCGGCTGGGGCCAGGACGGCCCGTGGGCACACACCGCTGGTCACGACCTGAACTACATCTCCATCACCGGTGTCCTGCACGCGATCGGGCCGAAGGACGGCAAGCCGGCAGTGCCGCTCAACCTCGTCGGTGACTTCGGTGGCGGCTCGATGTTCCTGCTCACCGGCATCCTCGCCGCGCTCTGGGAGCGGGAGCGGTCCGGCGCCGGCCAGGTGGTGGACTCGGCGATGGTCGACGGCGCGAGCGTGCTGGCCCAGATGATGTGGGCCTGGCGTGGCAGCGGGTTCTGGTCCGACGTGCGCGGGGTCAACGTCCTCGACGGCGGAGCGCCGTACTACGACACGTACGTCTGCGCGGACGGCCGGTACGTCGCGGTGGGCGCGATCGAGCCGCAGTTCTACGCCGCCCTGCTTGCCGGCCTCGGGCTCGCCGACGCCGGCCTGCCCGGCCAGAACGACCGTGCGGGCTGGCCGGAGCTGCGCGCCCGGTTCACGGGGACCTTCCTGTCGAAGACCCGAGACGAGTGGGCGGCTGTCTTCGACGGCACCGATGCCTGCGTCACCCCGGTGCTGACCTGGGCTGAGGCGGGATCCCATCCGCACCTGGCCGCCCGCGGCACGCTGGTCACGGTGGACGGCGTCGAGCAGCCGGCCCCGGCGCCGCGGTTCTCGCGCACCATCCCCGGTACCCCGACGCCGCCGCGCCTCAAGGGCGCCGACACCGACGAGGTCCTGGCCGACTGGCTTGGCGAGAAGCCCGCGTCTGGTGCTGGTGCTGATGATGCTGCTGGCGCGGGGGCCGGGGCCGGGGCCGGGGCCGAGACCGACGCGCCGGCGCAGGCGTGAGCCGACGCATTTGTGAGTGAATGCTCATTAGGATGGACGCGAACGTGTGTCGACACAAGCGTGCGTCGACCCATCGGGAGAACGCGGACGTGGAGGGGCAGGACACGTGGAGATAGCGGGTGCGGTAGCCGTCGTCACCGGCGGTGCCTCGGGCCTTGGGCTCGCGACGGCGACGCGGCTGACCAAGGCCGGGGCGAGCGTGGTGCTGCTCGACCTGCCGACCAGCGCCGGTGAGCGGGCCGCCGCGGAGCTAGGCGAGCGGGCCCGGTTCGCCGCGGCCGACGTCACCGACGAGGGCGCGGTCGCCGCGGCCCTCGACGTGGCCGAGGAGCTGGGGGCGCTGCGCGTGGTGGTGAGCTGCGCGGGGATCGGCCCGCCGGCCCGGGTCCTTGGCCGGGCGGGCGTCCACTCGCTGGACCTGTTCGCCAAGGTCGTCGGCGTCAACCTGATCGGCACGTTCAACGTGCTCCGCCTCGGCGCGGAGCGGATCGCGCGGACCGAGCCGCTGCCCGGTGGCGAGCGGGGCGTCATCGTCAACACGGCGTCGGTCGCCGCGTTCGACGGACAGATCGGTCAGGCGGCCTACTCCGCCTCCAAGGGCGGCATCGTCGGCATGACGCTGCCGATCGCCCGCGACCTCGCCGACAAGCTGATCCGCGTCGTCACGATCGCGCCCGGCCTGTTCGCGACGCCGCTGCTCGCGAGCCTGCCGCAGGAGGCGCAGGACTCCCTCGGCAAGCAGACCCCGCACCCCAGCCGGCTCGGCGACCCGGACGAGTACGCCGCCCTGGTCGAGCACATCGTCGCCAACCCGATGCTCAACGGCGAGGTCATCCGTCTCGACGGCGCCATCCGGATGGCCCCGCGCTGACGGCAGGGCGCGGGGATGAGGGCTTCCAGGAAGACCCTCGTCCCCGCGCCGGGCCGCCTCGCGAGCAACCACCGCGCTAGTCGAACACCGCGCTAGTCGAACACCGCGGCGCCCTGGGCCTGATCGTTGGCCGATCGTGGGACCGGCGACGACAACGGCTCCTGCCCGTTCGCGTTCTCCTCGATCGCGACGACCTCCGGCGTGCCCGCCGCCACGCTGGGAGCGGCGGTCACGATCTCGACGCCATCCGTGGACACGGACACGGACACGGCCGCGCCGACGCCGGCGGCCTCGGTCGTCGCCGAGGGCCCGGTCGTCGCCGAGGGCCCGGTCGCGGCGGCCTCGGAGCCGGCGAGGCGCCTGGGCAGCAGGAAGGCCGCCGGCACCGAGACCACCATGAAGATCACCGGCAGCCAGAACGTCGTCCCGAACGCGTCGCCGACCCAGCTGGGGATCGGCCCGTCCCCCGAGCCGCCCGCCACCGCGATCGAGGCGCCGGGACCCGCGTGCCCGCGGATCTGGGTAGCGAGGACGACGGCCAGCACCGCGGTCCCGATCGAGCCGCCGATCTGCTGCAGGATCCGTGACGCCGTGGTCGCCCGGGGGATCTGGTCGTGACGCAGCCCGTGGTAGGTCGCGGTCATCACCGGGATCATCGTCACGGCCATGCCGACACCCCGGATAGCGAGTGAGAACCCGAGCAGCCACTCGCTCGGGCCGCGGCCGGCCTGGGTATAGGCGACCGAGCCGAGCACGGTCAGCGCGAGACCGGAGATCACCATCACCCGCGGGGAGATCCTGTTCGCCCGCGGGGCGACCGCGATCATCCCGATTCCCAGGCCGAGGCCCTGCGGCGCGAGCAGCAGCCCGGCGCCGGTCGCGTCCCGACCGCGGGCGATCTGCTCGAAGAGGGGCGTCAGGAACATGGCGCCGAACAGCGACATGCCGAACAGGAACATCAGGGTGGTCGAGCCGAGGAACGCCGGGTTGCGTAGCAGCCGCAGGTCGATGATCGGCTCGACCTTGGTGCGCAGCGCGTGCACGGCGAAGGCGGCGAGCAGCGCCAGGCCGATCAGCATCGGGACCAGCACGTGCGCGTTGGCGAAGTTGCCCTTGCTGCCAGCCTCCGAGAAGCCGTAGACGGCGACGGCCAGGCCGGGGGAGAGCAGCGCCAGACCCACGAGGTCGAGCGGATGGCGTTCGCCGGCCCGGGTGTCGGCAGGCCGAACACGCTGCGCAAGGAAGATCGCGATCAGGCAGACCGGGATGTTGATGAAGAAGATCCAGCGCCAGCTGATGTTGTCGACGATCAGGCCGCCGAGTACCGGGCCGAGTACCGGAGTCACGACCGCCGGGATGGAGACCGCCGCCATCACCTTCGGCAGCTGAGCGGGGCCGGCCGCCTGCGCCAGGATCGTCTGCATCAGCGGCAGCAGCAGACCGCCGCCCAGGCCCTGCAGCACCCGGAAACCGATCAGGCTGCTCGCCGACCAGGCGACGCCGCACAGCGCCGAGCCGGCCAGGAACATGCCCAGCGACATGATCCACATCCGCTTGCCGCCGAACCGCTCGACCGACCAGCCGGTCAGCGGGATCACCATCGCCAGCGCCAGCAGGTAGCCGGTGGAGACCCACTGGATCGTCGAGACGCCTACGTCGAACTCTTTGCCGAGGGTCTGGATCGCGACCGAGGTGATCGTCGCGTCCAGTTGCACGGCGACGACGCCGACCAGGATGACGAGGGCGAGCCGGACCAGCGCCGGGTCGAGCTTGTCGCTCTTCGCGCCGACGCCAGCTCCAGCTCCAGCTCCGGAGCCGACCGGCGCGGATGTGGCCGAGGTTCCTTCCGGATCGGCGATCCGGGAGCTTCGAGGTGCCGCGGGGGATGACGAGCTCATCGGCCTCTCCGTAGGAGTGGTGGGTGCCCGGTCGTGGCGCGAGGTAGGTGTTGTCGGCCGGCCTCGGGGATGACCACCCACGGCCGGCCGATACAGCGTATCGCCTCCGATACGGCGTATCGAGTCGTGGAGCCGGCGGGTTCTCCGCCGCTCCGCATACGCCTGCGCCATATCCCTGCGCTACATCCTTGCGCCGCCGCTCCCGCGTGTGGCCAGGAGATCTCAGAGTCCGGACACGGTTCAATCAGCTCCGTATCCTGGGGCGATGCGAGGCCACGCGGACACGCCCCGCGCGCCGAAGGTCGCCGCCGCCGGGCCGGCCCCGTTCGGTGACCCGGCCTCGGGCGACGAGCCTGGGCACGTCACGCCCGCCGGTCAGCCTGGTGCCGCCGGGGCCGCGGGCGCGGTGGAAGGGCGACACGCGGGCGCGGGAGATGCCTTCGGCCTGTTGAGCTGGCCAGGCCGTCCCCGCCGCGGGCCGGCGACCCCGGATACTCCCGCCTATCCCGGTGGGCCGGGGGTTCCGCCGGGATCGGACCGTTCGGACCTGGCGCCCGGTGACGATCCCGAGGCGTTGGAGGCGCTGTGGCTGCGCCCTCGGCGCGCCGAACGCTCGTCCGCGCTGACGAGGGAGGCGATCGTCGCCGCCGCGATGGCGATCGCGGACGCCGAGGGCATCGACGCGGTCTCCATCCGACGGGTGGCCGGAGCGCTTCGGGCTCGGCCTATGAGCCTGTACTCGCATTTCTCCCGCAAACAGGACCTGATCGACCTGATGGTCAACGAGGCGGCCGCGGCGGTGGTGGTTCCCGGTGAACTGCCGGCGGACTGGCGGGAGGCGATGCGCATGATTGCTCATCACACCCGCGCCGCGGCGCGCCGCCATCCGTGGATGCTGTCGGTGGTCCACAGGCACGCCGTGATCGGCCCGAACGCGCTGCGTCATTTCGATCAGTCGCTCGCCGCCCTCTCCGGGCTGGACGTCGACCGGGATCAGAAGATCGCAATCCTGGTCGCCGTGGATACGTACACGATCGGCCAGGTCGTCCGCGAACTGGCTGGCCTGCGGAAGTTCCAAGCCGACGAGGCGGCCGACAACGCCGCCGGCGGCGCGGCTGACGACGCGAGGACGGCCGGCGGCGCGAGGACGGCCGGCGGTGGCGTCCAGCCCGTCTCGTGGCTCCGGGCGGCCGAGGGCTATCTACGCCGGCTGGTCGAGACGGGCGAGTACCCGCACATCGCCGCCTTCGGGATCGATTCGGTGATCCACGCCCACGAGGCCGAGACCGCCGCCGCCGACCGTCGTTTCGCCGACGGCCTGACCTGGCTCTTCGACGGCATCGCGGCCTCCCTCGCCACCGAGCGGAACGACGATGGCGGCCACGGCCACGGCCACGGCGGTGGCGATGGTGACAGCGCCGGCGATGCTGACGGCGGCCCGGCTGGCTGACGCGATGGTCGGGCTGACTGACGACGTCCCGGCTGGGCTGACGGTGCTGGCTGGGCTGACGGCGGTTCTGCTGGCAGCGGTACTGGTGACGGCGGTCCTGCTGGCGAATGCCGCCGCCGCCCGGTGAACGAGCGCCCCGGCCTGCCCCGGCCTGCCCCGGCGTGCGCCGGCGTCGGCGGGTCTGGCAGCGCGATGTCAGGTCAGGCGGCCGACCACAGGTTGTGGCGGCGCAGAACGTCGCGCAGCAGCTCCGGGCGGTCGGTGATGATGCCGTCGACGCCGAGCTCGAGCAGCATCGACATCGTCGCCTCGTCGTTGACCGTCCAGACGTGGACCGGCAGACCGAGCGTGTTCATGTAACGCACGAACCGCGCGTCGCACACCGGGAGCGCCCGGAACGCCACCGGCACCTGCACGACGTCGCGCCCGATCAGACCGCGAGGTCGCCGCGGCTGTCCGTTCGCCGCCCCGGAGGCCTGCGCCGGTATCGAGGTCGCGTCGCCGTCCGCCCTGTAGCCGTTCACCCTGTAGCCGTTCGACGCGGAACCCCTTGACCCGGAACCCCCTGACCCGGGGCCGCCTGAGCCGTCGCCACGGTGACCAGCGGCGGCCCAGGTGCGGTCACCCGCGCCCACATCACCGGGCGGGGTGCCGTGGCCTGCCCCGGCGTCCAGCACGCCGTTCGCCCGAGATCCGGCCCGGCCCACGCCACGGCCGTGACCATGGCCACCGTCGTGGCCACCGTGGCCGTGGCTGTGGTTGTGGTCGCTGCCGTGGCCGTCGCGGTCACGGTCGCCGTTCAGGTGAAGGCCGCCGCCTGCGGGTCGCCGCCAGCCTCTTCTGGCGGCGCTCAGCCATGGGGGGAGCACGCTGCACAGGCGGGCCATGGCGATCGCGGACATCCCCGCCCCGACGCACAACCCCGGCCCGGCCAGCCGGCGCGCCTCGCGGGCGACCGCGTCGTCGAACGAGGTGACACAGACCCGGTCCAGCGCATTCGCCCGACGCAGCGCCGCGAGCGTCGGCTCGAGCGCGGCCGGCTCCTTGACGTCCAGGTTCAGCCGGATGTCTGGCCAACGGTCCAGGAGTTCGTCCAGCCGCGGGATCGGCTCCCCTTCGTCTTCATCCGAGCCTGCCCAGCTGCTCCCGGAACGGGCCTCGGCGCCACCGATGACAGCGGCGCCTGGATTGCCAGTTGGGTTGCCAACCGGGTCGCCAGGCGGGTCGCCGGCGTGAGGGCTGTCCACCGCCGAGCCGTCGGAGGGAGGACCGAAAGGGGAATGGGACACGGCTTGGCTGGCCGCCGATGGCGACGAGGACGGCATCTCGGAGGTAGCGGGAGCGGGTGGACGGCGCAGGCGGATCCGGCTGGCCTCGGCCCAGGGCAGGTCGGCGAGCCGGCCCGGCCGGGCCGCCACCCGCTCCAGGGTCGAGTCGTGCAGGACCATGGCCGTCCCGTCGCGGGTCACCCGGACGTCGGTCTCCAGGTAGCGGTACCCGAGCGCTACGGCGTTCTCGAACGCCGGCCAGGAGTTCTCCGGCCACGGCCCAGCCCCGCCCCGGTGCGCCAACGGGATCGGCCCGGGGTGGTCAAGGAAGCGGTGCCGGCTCATCGTCCTCCCTGGGTTCCTCGCGCTCGGGTTCCGCGCGGTCGTCGGTCATGCCCCACCATTCTCCGCGGGTACACGCCGAGGCCACGTCCGCCGCGCGTGAACCGCCGTTCCGTGGCGACGGTTAGCCAGCGACGAGCACGGCGAGGGCGTCGCCGGCCGTGGCGGTGCGTCCCGTGGTGCGCTCATATCTCCGGATGAGGTCACGGCAGCGAGATTGGCGCCCGAGCCGGCGTTCCGAGCGCAGCACCGGGTTGCGGCGCGGCGGCGGGAAGCTGGCCGCCAGATCGGTGACAAGGGCGTGCCTGTCCACGCCCGCGCGGTCGAGCACCCAGGCGACGCCCGGGTCGAGGACGCCGAGCGCGAGGGCAAGGTGCTCGGGTCGGTGCGCGCGTTCACGGCGGGCAAGCGCCAGGCGAAGCGACGCCTCATAGGCCGCCTGTGCGTCCAGGCCCAGCGGTGGACTCAGCTGGGCGCATCGCCGCCTCGCCGCGGCGGCTCCCAGGGGGAGCAGCGGTTCGCGCCGGGGTGGTCGATCCAGCGACCGCGCGCCGGCGAAACGAAGAAGCCGGTCGACGTCCACGCCGAGAACAGCCAGGGTGTCTCGGTCGGCGGCCATTCCGGCACCACCGGGTGCGGCCGCGAGGAGTGCCTCCCATACCGCGGCCGCCGTCGCTCCATGCCTGCCCAGTGCTGCCGCGACGGTGCCGTGACTGCCGTCGCTGTCGCGGCCGTCGCCCGTCGCGAGCGCCACCAGGAGGTGTTCGCTTCCGACGCGATCATGCCCAAGGCCGCGGGCCAGTGCCTGTGCCCGGCCTACCGATCGACCCAGATCCGGGTGGTCACCGTCGAACATGCGCCCTCCTCAGCTCTCGTCAGCGGCCCTCGTCAGAGGTCTCCAGCGGTCTCGACGGAGGTCTCGACAGCCCGGTGGTACTTGCGGTGCACGGTCTGTTTCGTGACGCCGAGCCGGGTAGCGATCTCCCGCCAGGACCAGCCCGCCCGCCGGGCCGCGGCGACCTGCTCGGCCTCCAACTGCTCCACGAGCCGGCGCAGCCGGGCCACGGCCCGCAGCCCCAGATCGGGATCGGCCGTCTTCGTGGCATCACCGAGACCGGCGTCGAGCTCGGTGCCCGGATCGACGATCGACATGTCGTCAACATATGCTGACGGGAAGAGGCCGTCAATATATGCTGACGCCTCGGCTGTCCGCCTCGATCGCTCCTGCGTCCTGCCGCCGCCACGCTGGACGCCACCACGCCAGTCGTCCTGATCGAGCGTGGGCGCTGCCGCGAGGAGGCGGGACTGGCGCAGGGGACGGGTGTCCCGGCCCACCCACCCGCCCCGGGAGCTGGTACAGTCGTCCACGTCGACACGGAAACGTGCCTGACGGCAACATCGCACCAAGAAGCAAGACCGAGGAACATGCGCCGCTAGCTCAATTGGCAGAGCAGCGGACTCTTAATCCGCGGGTTCGGGGTTCAAGTCCCTGGCGGCGCACCCGTAGCAAGCAGGCGGTATGACGCAAAGTCACCGCCTGTTTTTGCGTTCTGTACCCAAGTCTGTACCCCAGGGGTTCCGGGAGACGAACGACGCCCCGGGCGAGGTGGCCCAGGGCGCCGTGGTCGTGCGCGAGGTTGGTCACGCCGTCTCGTCGTCGGTCTGATCCGTGTCGTCTTGGTCGTGCTCGTCGCCCTGGTCCTGGTGGCCGTCGAACCACCGGTCAAGCTTGGCGACCGCGTCCCGCTGGGTCTCGGGCATGACGTGGGTGTAGGTGTTCATGGTGAGCTGGATCGTCGAGTGGCCGAGCAGCTCCATCACGGTGCGGGCCGGGACGCCTTCGGTGAAACCGGTAGGCAGCAATGTTCCAGGGGTGTTGAGTAGCGCCATGGGAGAAGATCGACTGGTAGCTATTCGTCAGGGCTGGTAGTCACGGTCACGGACGAGTTCAGCGGCGTAGTGGTGCCAGGTGCCCCCAGCCTGAGCGGTCCAGCGGGCGGCGGTGGTCGGGTGCATCGAGAGCATGTCGGCCAGGACGGCGGTGGGGAGTTCGGCGGCGAGCTGGGTTATCGCGGCGCGGCGACCGGCGACCGCGGAGACCCCGAGCTTGCGCAGACGCTCCCCGAGCCGGGCGGGGGTGATCGGTTGTCCGGGGAGCAGGCCTGGGAACAGCCAGCCGGTCGTGGCGGGTGAGCCGACGCCGACGTGGGGACGGCCTTCGTCGCGTAGCCGCGGGACCAGGCTGGCGAGCGGCTTGGGCAGGTGGATGCGTTCGGTGCCGATCTGCAGGTGCACGGTGTCGCCCGACTGGTGGACCTGGCTGGTCGTGAGCGCGGCGATGCGGGAGAGTTGTTGGCCGTAGAGGAGCAGCAGTGCACCGGCGACTCGGTCGGTCAGTTCGACGGTGTCGTCGTGCAGGAGCCGGGCGAGCAGCGCGGTCCGCTCGTCCTCGCTGGTGGCCGGGCCGGTTGGTCGGGGGCGGGCGGGGACCGTCAGCGCTCGGGTGTGGCCGCGCCCGGCGGTCCAGGCGAGGAAGTCGCCGACGTCGTGGGCGGACGGGGCGCCGCTGGTCAGCCAGAGGTCGACGGTGTGCTGGTCGAGCTCGGCCAGGGTGGTGCCGTGGTCGTGCAGCCAGGCGAGGAACGCGATCGTGACGTGGACGAGTTGCGTGGCGCGGGCGGTCACCGTCCGGGGGCCGCGGGAGTGTTCCGCGCGGCGGCGCAGGCGGCGCAGGACCCGCCAGGTGGCGTAGGCGGTTGCGACACGTCGGTGTTCGGGTGGTTCGACGTCTGCGAGCCGGCGGGCCAGGCGCTGTTCGGCGCGGGCGAGTGCCTCGTCGCGTGCCGGGAGTAGCTGGTGGGCGACCAGCAGGGTGCGCAGGTAGTCGGCTGCGCCGCGGCGGGGATGGGCGTCGAGCGCCTCGTGGCTGGTTGGCAGCCGGCCGGCGGCCAGGTCGGCGAGCAGCGCGCTGGCCGCGCCGGTGCGCAGCCAGTTCAACGCGGTGTAGGGGTTCGGGGTCGCGCAGATCGCCTCGGCCACGGCGGCGAGGTGGGCCGGGACCTGCCCGTCGTCGGCGGCGAGCAGCACGGTCGTGCGGCGTCGCAGGGAGCAGGTCGCGCAGCGGCCGGCGTCGAAGAGCTTGTCCTCGAGGCCGCAGTCGACGCAGCGGTGGGTGACCGGCAGACCGGTGCAGTCGGCGCAGGTCGTGGCGTCGACGCCGGGGGGATGGACGAGGCGGCGGGTCTGGCCGCAGGACGCGCAGGTGCCGCGGTGGCGCAGCGCCGCCGTGTAGCACGGGTCGCAGACCGGCCCCTCGGGCCAGCGGACGGCCGGTGGCCGGGTGGCGCCGCAGCGGGCGCACGGCAGCGCGCGCCGTGGCGTGCACCTCTGACAGAGCGGGGCGTCGCTGCTGGCGAACGCGCAGGGCCGCCGCCGCCCGCAGACCGAGCAGACCGCCTCCGGGAGCGTGAAGCAGTTCACGCAGATGTCGGGCTGGCCGTCGTGCGCGCGCCGCGCGATCCGGCGCACCGTGCCGCACACACCGCAGCGGCGTTGGACCCGGTCCGCGCAGCGCGCGCAGACCGGCTGGCCCTGCGGGTCGCGGCCGGCTACCGGTTTGACGATCCCGCAGCGCACGCAGGCGGTTGCCCGGGCCCGGTTGTGGCAGCGCGAGCACAGCCCCTGCCCGTCGCCCTGGCGGGTCAGCGGACGGCCGGTCGCGCCGCAGCGCGCGCATGTCGGCACCGGCAGCGCGCCACCGACCGCGATCAGCGTCTCGACGAGCCGTCCGACCGCCGGTGGCGCGCCGACGCTCAGCGCGGCCGGGTCCGTGGCCAGCGCGTCGGCCAGGTGCCGCAGGCTCGCGCCGCTGACCGCGCCCACCGCCGCGGCGATCACGTCGGCCGGTAGGGCCGGGTCGGCGGCCGCCACCGCCGCGGTCACCGCCACCCGGCGGGCCGCCACCTTCTCGAGCCGAGACGCCCAGGGGCCGGTCATGACCCGGTCCCCGGGCCGGGGACGGCGGTGATCTCGGCGCGCCGGGGCCGCAACGGCATCACGACCGGCGAGGACACCGCCCGCGGCGCCGTCGTGGCCGGTGCCGTCGTGTCCGACGGTGCCGTGTCCGCCAGTGCCGCGGACGCACCGGGGTCGGCGGCGCGCCGGGGCCGGCCCCGGTAGGGCTCGACGAGGTCTGTGGGCGCGCAGCCGAGGATGTCGCAGAGCGCGGCGAGCGTCACCAGCGACAGCCGCTCCGGGACGCCGGTCACCAGCCGGTAGACCTGCTCGCGCGAAAGCCGGACACCCCGCTCGGCGAGCAGCGGGACCAGCGCCGTCGTCGCGAACAGCCCACGCTCGGCCATCAGCTTCCGCAGATGCCAGTAGTAGCCGACCTGCGCGCTCACCGGTCCTCCGTCCCGGCCACGGCGTGCAGGACCGCCGCGAGCGCCGCGGTAAGCATCCGGTTCTTCGCGTCCGCACCGACGGTGGTGTAGGTCGCGGTCGTCGAGGCCCACGAATGGCCGACCTGCTGCTGGACGAACAACGGATCGACCCCATCCTCGATCAGGTGCGAAACGTACGAATGCCTCAGACAGTGCACGGACAGATCGGCGGGAAGCCCCGCCGCGGCCCGCCACCGGGCGAACCGGTCGTCCACCGACCGGGTCGAGATCCGGTTCCCGCGCTCGGTCAGCCAGACCGCTGGGCCGGCCGACCCCGGGAACTGGGGGCGGACCACCGTCAGGTACTCCTCGAGCACCCCGGCCGCCCACGGGAACACCGTCGCGACCGCGCGGCGCCGCGGCGGACCGCCCCGCATCGCCTTGCCGAACCGGACATGGCAGACACCCAGCGAGCCCAGCTGCCGCGCGGCCGGGTTCGTCGAGAAGTCGGCGAGGTCAAGATGGACCGCCTCCGCCCGGCGCAGCCCCCAGCCGTAGATCACCTTGAACATCGCCGCGTCGCGGAACGCCTGCAGCCAGCCCTTGCGCCGGCTGCCCGCCAACTGCTCGACCCAGTCGTCGGCCGCGTCGAAGAACGCCTGCAGCTCGGCGCGCGTCAGCGGCCGCCGCTCCGGGCGGCCCTCGTGGTCGGCGACGTGCGTCGCCATGTTCTCGTCGTGGCAGATCCGGCTCGGCGCCAGGCCGACCCGCTGCTCGCACTCGGCGACCCAGCCATACCGCGGGTCGCACGCGTAGTCACAGAACATTCCGACCGCGCCCTGGTAGTTGCGCACCGTCGAGTGCGCCCAGCCACCGGCGGCGACCCAGCCCTCCAGCTGCGCCGGCGTCCACGTCCACGGCCAGCTGCCGCTGGCCGCCTGGAAACGGCGCACCACCCGTTCCCGGCCGTCGATCAGCGACGAGCTCAGCCGGCGGCTGACCTGCTGGCGGCGGAAACCTGCCAGCATCTCGTCGAACAGCACCGGCTCCGCCCGCAGCGGCGTCGCGCCGTCCACGAGCGCCAGCGCCGCCGTGCCCGCGG